>NZ_JAKLTD010000012.1 GCF_022014235.1 Methanothermobacter sp. K4 | reverse complement strand
AATGCGACCGGTTATGGTGTTTTCCTGCAGGCTAGGAGTTCTTATGGTTATTTTGTGCGTAATGTGGTTGTGAATAACACCACGATCAGGGACTGTTCCTTGGATGGTTTAAGGATAACCATGGAGCCCAACAGTGAGAATGTTACGGTGGGTAACAGTACTTTTAGTGGTAACAGGCAGCATGGTGCGTATTTTGAGACCAGGGGTCTTCTTTTACTGGATGATAATGTGTTTTCTGGTAATGGTTTTGGTGGGGGTGTTGATGGTTATTATGGTTTGAGGGTTGTTGGTGATAATGTTGGTGGTTTTGTCCTTTCTGGGGGTAATCGTTTTGTGGGTAATCGTAATGGTGTTTACCTGAGGCGTGTTGGTAGTGGGTCTGGTCCTGTGGTTTTGAGTGGTTCTCAGTTGACTGATAATGCGGGTTATCCTGTGGTTGTTGATGGTGTGGCTTTTGTGACTGTTCGTGATGCGGTCTTTGATGATGCCGCTGCCAGGCTTGCTACAGGGTTTGGTGTTCAGCGTGGTGTGCTTATTCGCGGAGCATCCTCCAATGTGACTGTTTCTGGTGTCACTGTGAATAGGACTTCTCAGCAGGGTTTGTTTG
>NZ_JAKLTD010000011.1 GCF_022014235.1 Methanothermobacter sp. K4 | reverse complement strand
GTCACCGTATTATCCCTCAAGGTTACAACTCCACGAATATTCTCCAGTTGAATACCCACACCATTACTACCAGAGACCGTCGTGTTCTTCACCGTCAGGTTACCACCATCACCAGCGGACATGGACACATAAACACCAACACCCATAGAACCCGTAACATTCAGGTCATCCAGAACCACATTACGGAGAGTGTTACCACCCTCAAGGAACACACCATGACCCCTACTGCTAACCACATGGGAGTCCCTGATGGTCAGACCATCAAGGAAACCACCCCAATAATAATAACCCCTATGAATACCATGAGAACCACAATCCACAAACCAGGAATCCTCCACAGTCACATTCCTCAACGCGGAACCCTCAACCAGATAGAGACCCTGCTGACCACTACCAGTAACATTAACACCCACAAGAGTCACATTAGAAGCCGTGCCACCAACACGCACACCCTGCAAGGTACAATTACTGATACTAAGATCCCTCAGCACAAGATCATCACAGTCAACAGCCACAACACCATAATTAAACTGCCTCACACCACCATCAAACACCAGACCCTCAACAGTCACCCCATCAGCATCCCTAAGCTCAACACAATTACCACCATTACC
>NZ_JAKLTD010000009.1 GCF_022014235.1 Methanothermobacter sp. K4 | reverse complement strand
CCTACTACTATGGACAGGACTACACAAAACTTGCAGAGTACCTTGACGTCCTGGTGCCCATGGCCTACAGGGGTAACTACAATACAGGAACCTCCTGGATACGGAATGTAACGGCCTACATCAAGAGCAAAAGCCTCAACGCCCAGGTCTGGACTGGAATTCAGACCTACAGATCAGACGACGATGTGACACCGATACCTGCAGATGAACTCAGGGCCGATATAAGCTCAGCCCTCCAGGGAGGAGCTGATGGGTATGCCCTATTCAGGTACGGCTTGATCGACAGGGAGTTTCTGGGTGTAACACCATCAGCAAACGCAATGCCCTCTGCCGCCAATCCAGTAACCGCGGAGATGCTAAGGGATGCAGCCAGCAGGTTCAAGAGTTTTGTGGAGTCAAACTACAGGCTCCCCAGCTATGTGAGTATAGGTGGAGTTCAGGTTACAAACTCCGGGTTCCTCTACCTGCTGGCAGGGTTCCTCACAGGCGCCGACCTGGAAATCAGGTCATTCAGTGAGGGGTCAAACACAACCCTAGTGGCAGCAGGGACAATTCAGAGGGACGGGTACCTGAGGATTGCATCTGACGTCTGGAACTACATGTCAGCAAATGGCAGGGCTCCGTCAAGCGTATCCTCCAGTGCCGGGAGTCTGAGCTTCAATACACTGGTTTATCTGCTCTCAAAGGTCGTTGCATTTGAGGGTGCAAACGGAAGGCTACCCGACAATGTAGCCATCGACAGCTCAATCTTCAGGGGAAAGTACCTTGCATCAT
>NZ_JAKLTD010000008.1 GCF_022014235.1 Methanothermobacter sp. K4 | reverse complement strand
TGACATCAACGGAAGGTGACAACCAGACATCAAATGATACAGGTAACCAGACATCCGCCCAGACAGAGGAAACAGACACACCCCATGGGGCCATCTGGGTTAAGGCCTACGATATGGGGAGGGTGAACCTCACAGAACTCAAAAGGATGGGTATAAAGGATGTCTTCCTTGAGCAGCTGGCCTTCAATGACGCCAGGTTCAGCATGAACCTCACCTCATTCCTCGGCAATGCATCAGAGCAGGGGATACGGGTGAGCGCCTGGGTGATCTGCCTCAAGGATTCCAGCGGAAAATGGGTTGACCCAACCGGAAGATACGCCTACAATGTTACAAAGACAAAAAAGGTCACAGTGAAGGAGCCATACAGGTACTACTACACCGTAACAGTGAAGAAGGCCTACACCAGGTACGTGAAACAGAAGTACAAGGCGTGGTACAGGTACAAAGGTAAACTGAAATACACCTGGAAGTACCGCTACGTTAAAAAGACATACTACAGGTACGTTAAGGAGACAAGGTACACCATAAAGTACCGTACAGTTACAAAAACCGTTAAGACCACAGAGACCAGGTACGGCTACAACATGACCTACGCAGAGAACTTCATAGAGAACCTGACAGAGCGCGCCCTCTCATACATCAGTGTACCTGGTGTTGGCGGGGTGCACCTGGACTACATCAGATATCCGGGAAACGCCTACCAGGTCCCCAATTCCACAGAGACCATAACAGGAATAGTTAAGAGGATAAGTGAAGCCATAAAATCAGTGAACCCCGGTCTGCTCCTATCAGCGGCGGTGATGCCAGAGAAGGCCTCAAAC
>NZ_JAKLTD010000007.1:0-1379 GCF_022014235.1 Methanothermobacter sp. K4 | reverse complement strand
GTTCCTCTCTCGGGACACAGGCTTACCCCGCGCCCCTGACTCCAACCTTCAACGACGGTGACGAGTTCGGAGTTTTACAGGATGCCGAGGGATCTCTCCCCCTAAACACCCAATAAGTGCTCTACCCCGCCACCAATCTCCAGTCAGGCTGGCCTACGAGCCATTTCGGGTGGAACCAGCTGTCACCGGCCTTGATTGGCCTTTCACCACTAACCCCAGGTTAGAGGAATGTTTCGCACGACAACACCCCTGCGGGCCTCCATCACTCGTAAGAGCGACTTCACCCTACCCAGGGCTAGATCGACCGGCTTCGGGTTTTAGAGCTGTGACTCCAGGCCCTATTAAGACCCCGTCCCTCACAGCACAAAGGCTGCTGCGGACCTGTCGGTTTCCCTACGACTACAAAGCGACACACTTCTTAGCCTCGCCACAACCACTAAACTCCCTGGCCCGTGTTTCAAGACGGACGACACGACACTGTTCAACCACCCACACATACTCCCATGTTACCATGGTTTCTTACAGGGGCAGCCACATTCCTTCCATGCCGTGCCGGGCTGTCACCGCCTGGTTTCAGGCACTTTTCACACCCCTATCAGGGGTACTTTTCAGCTTTCCCTCACGGTACTAGTTCGCTATCGGACTTGAGACGTGTTTAGGATTAGGAGTCGATGCCTCCCAGCTTCACGCCCAATATCCAATGGACGCTACTCAGGAAAGGTGCAGGGGGCCAGACATGAGCATCTACGGGGCTTTAACCCTCTACGGCCCGGGCATTCCAGCCCAAGTTCAACACCACACACCCGGCACCCCCATATGCACCCGATCCACAACACCACATCCCCCAACACATCACTGCGAAGGGGTTCAGTTTGTCCTGCACCGCTTTCATTCGCCATTACTCACGGCATCGCAAATTTGCTTTCTCTTCCTCCGCCTACTAAGATGTTTCAGTTCGGCGGGTTCCCCCTCCCCATAACAGGGAGTAGCACAACCCCAAAGGGTTGGCTGGGAAGTCCCATTCGGCAATCCCAGGATCCAAGGATGCATGCTCCTCCCCTGGGCTTATCGCAGCTTGCCACGGCCTTCATCAGCGACTCAAGCCAAGCCATCCCCCAGACGGCATAAAAAAGCTAGGGTTTGGTGCAATTCATCACCAGCTGCTCTCTGATCGGTTAATGCCAGTTTTTGGGTTAACCAATATCAGGGTTTCTCCTATGCATGGAAATCACCATAATCATTCCAACTTCACCACCACATCCCACACACGAATGGGCGGCTGCACCAACCAAACAGGAATGGACCCACCGGGATTTGAACCCGGGGCCTCCGCCTTGCAAGGGCGGCGCTCTCCCAGTCTGAGCTACGGGCCCAATCCA
>NZ_JAKLTD010000006.1 GCF_022014235.1 Methanothermobacter sp. K4 | reverse complement strand
TAGGGTTGTAAAGCCCTGGCTTATTCTATGACTACTAGGGCATATAAAATTTGTTGATCCACATCCCCTTGATTCTGCAGGGTGACACCAAAAAACAAAGGGGTGATCACCTTTGGATAAAAAGGCGATAACAGTCGAGATAGATATGGATGAATACATTAAACTGCAGGATTTAAGGGTTGAATCCCTCAAGACTGGTAGGTTTGTGTCGGTTGGGTGTGTCATGAGGGATGCCCTTAAACACTACCTCCAGGAGGTTGACCTGAGAGAGAAATACCTCCAGCAGGCAGAGGACAATAAGAAGGAGTTGATAAGATGAGTGGCAACCACAACCACCCACCCCACAGAACCACCCCTATAGAGGTGAACTACGATCCACCAAAGGAGGTGAACTACGATCCACCAAAGGAGGTGAACTACAATGAATAGTATGTCAAAGAAGGAATATAAACATTTTGAGCGATCAATAACCCTACACATTAAACACGCTGATTTTGAATTAATAGGCCAGAAATACAGGGACAGAGACCTCTACGAGTACCTGTTCATCAAGAAGAGTAAACCAATCCACACAGCCACAGGTAAAACCAGCAACCTCTACGAGATCATATCAGAGGATAAAGACCCTGATGAAGCCCTCAAAATCATAGGGGACACATTCACAGAGGATGATATAAACATCCTCCTCAGGGGAGGGTTCCATGATGATAACAAGACCCCTGAGGGTGTCCTCGAGTTAATCCAGCACATCCTCCTCGCAGGTGAGATGCTCCACCCAGGAGGGGATGCTATTGAACCCCAATCATTCAAGGACTACCCTGAGAAGATACAAGCCTACGCTGACCAGTTAATCAATGATGACAGCATCGACATCCTCGAATCCATCACCAGAGTCATAGGGGAGGCTCATTATGGTGATGAGAAGGCCGTGAAATTACTCCTATTATCCATCGGCACCCTATTCCTCAGGGACACCCCACCAGTCCACCAGGCACTGAGGGGCTCCACAGGTTCAGGTAAAACAGACCTTGTATTGAAGACAGTACTCGCAGTCCCTGAGAGGTATGTGCACATCCTCAGATCAGCATCACCTAAATACTTATTCTACGCATCAGAGACTGGCATCCTCCGTGAAGACTACAATATCTTCGTATTTGATGATATTGAGTTGAATGATGAGATCATAGCGATCTCCAAGACCATCACAGATAACATCCTCCCAGAGAAGGAACACCACACCGTGAAGGATCAGGAGGCCCTGAAACTGGAGATCCCAGGGGAGGGCTTGGCGATATTCACAAGGGCGAGGGACATCCATGATAATGAACTCAATGACAGGCTACTCTACAATAACCCAGTGGAGGATGAGGATCACAGCAGATTTGTGAAGGAGAAGATCAAAGAGGAGGCTATCTCAGGGTCAGTGATGGATGATAAGAGGATCATGGAGGCCTACGAGGTCATCAGGGCAGTCTATGAGCGATTGATAGAGGATGATGTCAGGGTTTACAACCCCTACCTCCACCTACTCGACCTGCGAGGGTATAGTAACAGGGACATCAAGCACATAGTTGGACTTGTGAAGGCCGTGACATGGTACAGGCAACATAAGAGGAGGAGGGAGGGGAGTTATGTCCGTGAAAATGGCCATGACATTATCATCGGCACTGAGGATGACCTGAGGGATGCATTGGAGTTGTGGATGTCCATAGACACCCTCCAAAGGTATAAGTTGGACAGGAAACAGGAGAAATTCCTCAAATCCCTACCAGAATACTCTGATGAGTTATATAAACAGCATACTGGTTCAATCTTTGAGGATGCTCCTGAACTTCCAACTTATAGGGGTCTCGCTGAGAGGCTTGGGTTGAGTAAATCAACAATATATCGGTGGGTTAAGGGGAGGCATGACAAAGACAGAGACATCGAGGGCTTAGAGGATAAGGGTCTTGTTACTATCAAGCCATTGGAACCTGAGAATCCTAAATCACCATCACTGATATACCTCACCCCAGGTATTGTTGGGAAACACCTCCAACTCAAAAATGGTGGAGAACCCTCAGAATCTGAATTTACCCTGTTCCCCAGTGTTGACCAAGGCTTGGGAACAGTGGAGAATACTCGGATTTGGAAAAAAACCATATTCCATAGTATGTTCTTAGGTGTTTCCCAAATTCAAAGTAACATACAGGACAATTTAATACAAGAATGGCTTGATAATAATACTAATCCCATGGAGACACATGAGGATGTTGTTGAATTCATTGTCGATGTCAGGGTCTTCATCCATGACAACCTGCAGACACCCTCTGATGTGACCTGCAACCCAGTGTATACCATACTGGGAAATGGGAAACACCCCCTGGAAACAGGTGGAGAATCCTCCAATCACGGAGATAAGCATGATTTGGTGTTGACCAGGGCCGGGTCAATAGTGGGGAATAGGGTAAACAGTGAAAATAATGGCTCTAAGGCCTCCAATGAAATGACATGTTTCCACAAAAAAAATTATTACTCTGGTGTGGGTGGTGATCTGCGGGATGAGTACATGGATGCAATGGCACGGGGTGATGACTCGAGGATAGGTGAACTTGAGGCGAGGATCCCACCAGACACACCAGAGAACCTTGAGGAGAGGAGGATCACCCTGAAAAAGAAACTCGAGGACAAGAGTATCAGTGCCGGGGAGAAGCTGGAACTCCTTGAGGAACTGGGAGGGGTGCTCTCAACTCTAATGAGGAAACCAGTGGGTAAGGAGAAGATTGTCGAGTATGCGAAGGAATTGGGTGATGTTCGGCGGGAGATAGAGGATATGCAGGGTGGGTGATCCATTATGCCCCTCTCCTTAGCAACTTCAAACCGTGTCCCTGAGGGTTGGAGGGATCTGATCATATCGGCTATGAGTAACCTCGCACCCCTCGGGAGGGATCCGAATACAAAGGAATTCACAGATGAAATCCACCACCTCTCGGGGGAAGATATGGGGACTGTGATGGAAATCCTGGGGATTGCATTGGCTGAGGGTTTCCTGGAATACGATGATCATTACAGGCTCATCCTCGGCCCTGCAGGTGAGGAGTATGTTCAGTTGGCATCACAGGTTAAGGTTGAGGAGACAAGGAGACTGACACTTCGAAGGGCCCTCAAGAGATTCAAGGATAAAAGGAGGGCCTGCAGGTACCTGTCCCTTGGGGATAAGGCCCTTTATGATTACTATTACTATGGTGGCCTGTGAATTATAATTCAATGTCCTTGTTGGGTGGAATGTGGAAGTCAACAAAACCCTCAAGATCCAAATCACCAAAGCCTTCAAGTAACCCCTTAAGGTCTTCAGGTTTGAACTCTGGGATGTCATCAAGGTTAAACTCTAAGAGTTCCTTAAGGTCGGGGCATTCAAGGTCATCAAATACTGGGAGGTCTTCAAGGCAAAAGTCTATTAGTGGTTCATTAGGGTCAAATCCTATTAGTTCTTCCAGGTTGAACTCTAAAACCCTGTTATCATCAATCTTCATGTGTAAATATCTATATCCTCCATGGATTAATAATTTTGGGAATTTTGGGAGGGTTGAACCATCACACCTGATAGAAAAAGATAGAAAAAAATCTAAAAAAATCAAAATAAAATCCACCCTGGGACTGGGTTCCCCCATCAAGTCCTGTAACATCAAAGAAATACAAAAAAATACAAAAAATTTTGGGGTGGCAGGGTGGAGTAAAACTGTAGTGTGATGATAGTGATTCCATGCAGGGTGAGTGTCATCCCCATCATCAGGTGCCCTGGGGCCTGCAGGGGGCTGTGATGGTGGCTTGTTCCATGGTGGAGTAGGGGTGGAGTGGACTGTAGTCGGGTTTAGTTGCTGTGTAGTCTATTCTTGTTGTGGTGCTGTTTTGTCTCCTGCAGTGTAGGTTGCAGGGATCGTATATTACACCTATTTTTACAATTTTTTCAGGGTCTACATGTATATGGGGTTGTGTTTTTTCGTGTTTTTTTGTGTGTTTCTGTGGCTGTGATGATACTTTACTTCGGTATATCATTATATTACGAAGTCAAATCATGGTACTGTGCTGATGTTCTGGGGTTAATTGTTTATATTGTGACACGCTATAGGTATATGATATGATCATAGGAGGTGGATTGTATGGCGATGGAGGATGTTGGCGTGCCATTCAGTAACAGGTTAACCAGGCAGGGGAACATTAAGGTGCCTGCTGATTTGAGGGATGCTTTGAAGTTGAAGCCTGGTGACCTCCTGGTGGTGGAGATCAAAAAAGTTGACAGGTCATAGTGACACCCACCCCATTGGCGAGGCCTTTTTAACTCTTTTTATGCTTTTACGGTTTTTGCAGGGGGAATCTGGGGGGTCTCCTGGTGGAGTACAGTGAACGGGTTAAGTTCAGGGAGCACCAGTTGAACACTCTGCAGTTGGAGGATCGGCGGGTGCTCAAGGAGATTGAATGGACTGTTTGCCCTGATTGTGGATCTAAAAGGTTCCGGTTCGACAGGAAGAATTATTACATTTATTGTCAGCGTTGTGGTGTTGTTTTATCAGCCCTGTACCCGTATAGTGCTGGTTTGCGGTTGTATCTGCCATGGGGGATGCTATGAAGTAAAATAGGTTATGATCAGATGGGTTGACAGGTCATAATCCTCACATGTACCCACCTGTATCCCACTGGTGGGTGGGTGTGGGAAAGCCTTTTTAACTCTTTTTATGGTTTTACGGTTTTGCAGAAAATCGCATTCCCTGTAAGATAATATAAGAAAAAATAATACATGTTTTTACGGTCTGGGCTAAGTTTTAATAGCAAGAACAACAAGAAATAGTTATGAAAAAGCATGTTGTTGAGTGGGGTGGAAATACCGCACACCAAAACCCCACCA
This sequence comes from Methanothermobacter sp. K4, assembly GCF_022014235.1. Taxonomy (NCBI): domain Archaea; kingdom Methanobacteriati; phylum Methanobacteriota; class Methanobacteria; order Methanobacteriales; family Methanobacteriaceae; genus Methanothermobacter; species Methanothermobacter sp. K4. The sequence continues at coordinate 108 of NZ_JAKLTD010000006.1, read as the reverse complement.
ACACAGTCACCCTGCAGAAAATGTAGGGGTACATTGCAGAATGGTACCCTGCATAGGGTTGTAAAGCCCTGGCTTATTCTATGACTACTAGGGCATATAAAATTTGTT
>NZ_JAKLTD010000005.1 GCF_022014235.1 Methanothermobacter sp. K4 | reverse complement strand
CCTCAACCGCAAGCCTTGTGTGCGGGCCCACACAGTCGTACTCCTCTGCAAGGTCAAGGAGGCGCACAGCCCGTGGATCCGCATTATGGTACCTGTGCCCGAAACCAGGCACCTTCCTGTTCCTCTGCAGGTGATCATCAACCAGCCTCACAGCAGCCTCAGGAATCTCATCCTCAGATTCACACCCTGAAACCGTCTCCTGGAAAAGCTTCATGGACCTCTCAATGGCCCCAGCATGATTCTTACCAAAGGCCAGAAGACCACCAGCAATACACGCATGCACCGGAGAACCGGCAGAGGCAATCATACGGGCAGCCTGCGTACTGGGCGGAGTCACACCATGATCACAGAAGGACACCAGGACAGCCTCAAGCATCCTCGCAACATTACCCGGAGGAAGCTCACCCCGAATCAACAGGTAAACCATCTCAGAAAAAGAAACACCACCAATCAAATCCTCCTGAGAATAACCCCTGGTAACAATCCGATTAGGCTCAACCCTAGTAATAGAGGTCCTCCACTTCGGATTTTTTACCTTCAGTATATCGTTAATAATTCCTTCAGATATCATGTCTTTCCCTATCTGACTTTGAGTATTTAAATTTTAATACATTTAGTGCACCCATATTCACTTTATGTGAATTAAAATTTTCCGCCGCTGAGATTTAGTTCACTAAATAAGTAATAAAGTACACTAAAATAGTAAATTTTAAATACTCCCGCAACAAGGTAAAGTTTGAGGTGATAAAATGGACACCAAACTGATCATAGGAATAGTCGTAGCAATCGTAATTATTGCTGGCGCAGTCCTGGCACTTGGAGGAGGCGGACAGCAGGAAAAGATCGACATTGTTGGTTCAACTTCTGTTCAGCCAGTTGCCGAGAAACTTGCAGCTGAATACATGAAAAAGCACCCAAACGTTAAGATAAACGTCCAGGGTGGAGGATCCAGTGTGGGGATCAAGAGCGCCCAGGATGGTACCGCAGACATCGGAACAAGTTCAAAGGAACTTAAACCCGATGAGAAGAAAGGTCTTACAGAGTACCTCATAGGTAAGGATGGTATTGCAATAATTGTAAACAGCAAGAACACGGTCTCAGACCTCTCACAGGACCAGGTTAAGGACATCTTCAGTGGAAAGATAACCAACTGGAAAGAGGTCGGAGGACCAGATGCAAAGATAACAGTGATAACACGTGAAGATGGTTCTGGAACCCGAAAGGCCTTTGAAGAAATAGTGATGGGCAAGGAAACCAAGATAAAGAAGGACGCCATAGTTGAAAGTTCAACAGAGGCTGTTAAACAGGCAGTTAAGCAGGATGCAAACGCCATAGGTTTCATATCACTTGCAAACCTCGATGAAACAGTTAAAGCCCTAAAGATTGATGGAGTGGCCCCATCTGAACAGACAGTTGCAGATGGATCATACAAGATACAGAGACCATTCCTCTTCCTGGTCAAGGGTAGCGCACAGGGAGCAGTCAAGGACTTCATTGACTGGGTCCTCAGCCCAGAAGGACAGGCAATAGTCAAATCAGAAAAGGTGGTCCCAGCAAAGGCCTAGTGGTTTTAATTAAAACCACAATTTTTTCTTTCCGTCACCTTCAGTGAACTTTATTAACCAATAGGTGAAATCGATAACTGAAGGTGATGGAGATGGATGTAAAACCACGAAACATTCTCATAATAATCATTATCATCGCACTTGCATACTTCATGATCAAACCGGGTTCAGATTATGAGAGAATTGAAATTGCAGGTTCAACCTCTGTTCAGCCAGTTGCCGAAAAACTAGCCGAGGAATACATGAAGGACCATCCAGATGTCAGGATAAACGTCCAGGGCGGGGGTTCTGGAATGGGTATAAGGACAGCCCAGCAGGGAGTTGTTGATATAGGAACAAGTTCAAAGGCCCTCAAACCCGATGAAAGGGATGGACTTAAGGAATATGTTATAGGAAAGGATGGCATAGTTATTGCTGTCAACCACCAGAACCCAGTCAACGACCTCACAACAGAACAGCTGAGGGACATCTTCAGCGGAAAGATCCGTAACTGGAAGGAGGTTGGAGGCCCAGATGCGGAGATACATGTTATAGTACGTGAGGAGGGCTCAGGAACCAGAAGCTCATTCAAATCACTTGTAATGAAGGATGAAAAGATAAGGTCAGATGCAATTGTCCAGGGGTCCACAGAATCTGTGAAACAGGCAATAAAGAGTGACCCCTATGCGGTGGGTTTTGTCTCAATGGCCCATATGAGTTCAGATGTAAAAGCACTTGAGGTGAACGGAATAACCCCCTCTGAGACCACAGTGGCCGATGGTTCATATCCCCTTGTTGTTCCATTTGAATTCATAACCAAAGGGGAACCCGTGGGGGTTGTGAAGGACTTCATTGACTGGGTCTTTTCACCAGAGGGACAGGCAATTATCAGGAGCCAGAAGGTTGTCCCTGCAATAGCAAATGTCTCAGATGATACCTAGGAGGTAAAACATGATCAGCAAGACAAGGGAAAATCTCATTGAGAAGGGTCTTTTCATAACCGCGATCTTCTCCATAATCGCGATACTTCTCATAATAACCTTTATATTCCGTGAGGGAATTCCGATACTCCAGGACTATGGTGTGATAAATTTCATATTCGGAATGGACTGGGCACCGTCTGATGGTAAGTATGGTGTCTTCACGATGATAGTGGGGTCCATTTGCATCACTCTCCTCTCACTTGCAATAGCGGTTCCACTATCAATCCTGTGCGCCATATTCATGGCAGAGGTGGCCCCTGAGATCATGCGCAAAATCCTGAAACCTGTGATAGAGACCCTTGCAGCAATACCCTCCGTGGTATACGGATTCTTTGGTCTCATAGTGCTTGTGCCATATGTGAGGACCAACATAGGGGGCACAGGTTTCGGAATGCTCACAGCAGCACTCATACTCACGGTCATGATCATGCCCACAATCATAAGTGTATCAGAGGACGCCATAAGGTCGGTGCCCCTCGAGTACAAGGAGGCATCCCTTGCACTGGGAGCAACCCACTGGCAGACCATACGCAAGGTCATCTTTCCTGCAGCGATCCCCGGTATAATAACATCAATCATACTGGGCATGGGCCGCGCCATTGGCGAGACCCTTGCCGTTATAATGGTTGCAGGAAACGTTACACAGATACCATCATCCATCCTGGACCCTGTAAGGGCCCTCACATCCAACATAGCACTGGAAATGGGATATGCAACGGGACTACACTACAGCGCCCTTTTTGGAACAGCCATCATACTCTTTGCGCTTATAATGGTCCTGCTGGTTGTTGCAAACTACTTCCACTACAAGAAAAAGGTTGTGATAGGTGGAGGATACCTCTAGGAGGTTCATGAATGTCTTTCAGGATAATCTCACCGAAAACCAGTCAGAAGATCATGACAGGAGTGCTGTGGGCATCAGGCCTCGTAACAATACTCATCCTGATTGTTATAATAGGCTACATAATGCTCAAGGGCCTTCCAGCATTGACACCGGAATTTCTGCTATCTGAACCCATTGACTCGGGGAGGGCCGGTGGAATAGCCCCCATGATCGTATCAAGCATATACGTCACCCTCATCGCGGGAATAATCGCAACTCCACTTGGTGTAGGGGCAGCTGTTTACATGGCCGAGTACGCCACAGAGGAAAGGATAGTGAAGCTAATAAAGTTCGGTGCAGAGACACTGGCCTCCATACCATCAATAGTGTTCGGTCTCTTTGGCCTGGCGTTCTTCGTTGTATTCCTGGGTCTCGGATGGTCAATTCTTTCAGGGGGCCTTGTACTGGCACTCATGGCCCTTCCAACAATCTTCCAGGTTTCCCAGGTATCCATTGAGACCGTCCCACAGTCATACAGGGAGGGGAGCCTGGCACTGGGGGCCACAAAATGGGAGACAATCTACCGTGTCGTTGTACCCGCAGCACTGCCAGGTATAACCACAGGAGTTATACTTGGAATGGCAAGGGCGATATCAGAGGCGGCGGCGGTCATGTTTGTCGTCGGATCGGCGCTTGCAATGCCCATCTCCATATTTGACCCGGGAAGACCCCTACCACTCCACCTCTATATAATAGCCACGGAGGGTCTTTCACTCAAAAATGCATATGGAACCGCAGCCGTCCTTGTAATAATCGTGCTCCTCATCACGGTTCTCACGAACACTCTTGTTGATAGATACAGAAGGAAGATGATGGGAAGATAGGTGATCTTATGTACAGAATTGAAGTTGAAGACCTCAACGTTTACTTTGACGAGGCACACATCCTCAAGGATGTGAACCTGAAGATTCCAAAAAACACCGTCACGGCCCTGATAGGGCCCTCAGGTTGTGGGAAGTCCACATTCATCAGGACACTCAACAGGATGAACGACGTCATCCCGGGATTCAGACACGAGGGACATGTATACCTTGATGGCGTGGACATCTATGACCCCCAGATGGACGTTGTGGAGCTCAGGAAGAAGGTTGGCATGGTCTTTCAGAAGCCCAACCCCTTCCCAAAGTCAATATTCGAGAACGTGGCCTATGGACTCAGGGTTCATGGCTATGATGACAGGGACTTCCTAGAGGAAAGGGTGGAGGAGAGTCTCAAGGCAGCGGCACTCTGGGATGAGGTTAAGGATAAACTTGATAAGTCCGCCCTTGGCCTCTCAGGCGGTCAGCAGCAGAGACTCTGCATCGCAAGGACCATAGCAATAGAGCCAGAGGTCATACTGATGGACGAACCATGTTCAGCCCTTGACCCCATATCCACCACCAAGATAGAGGACCTCATTCACAAGCTGAAGAGGGATTACACCATAATCATAGTCACCCATAACATGCAGCAGGCAACAAGGATTTCAAAGTACACAGCATTCTTCCTGCACGGCGAAATAGTCGAGAGCGGCCTTACTGAGGAGATATTCATAGAACCCCGGGATAAGAGGACCGAGGACTACATTACAGGAAGGTTTGGATGAAAAGCTTGAGTGGTGAAGTAATTGATTGGTGTTATCCTTGAAAACAAACTTTCAAAGGTGCTGAATGAGGCTGTTGAATATGGTAATGTGACATCTGAAAGGGTTAGGAGCTCTGTATCCAGCTATATTAAGAAGGATGTTGAAACCGCTGAAAGAATAATAGAGGAAACAGCAGGTGTCAATGAGGAGAGCTACAGGATAGAGGATGACTGTCTCAAAATAATAGGACTCCACCAGCCTGTCGCAAAGGACCTCAGACTCGCCTCCGCCATACTCAGAACATCAATCGAACTTGAAAGGATAAACATACTCTCAGCCTACATTGCAAGGTATGCCATTGACAGCACCGACACCGTCATACCACCCCACATAGAGTTCATGTCACAGACCATCCAGGACATGATAAATGACGCCCTCGGAGCCCTCATGAACAGGGATATACAGCTACTCAAGAGGTCCACCAAGAATTATCTCCAGCTGCAGGAATTCTATAACCAGCTCCATGATTCGCAGGGGGATTTCATGGAGTCAGGTAACCTGGTTCTGGTTGCAAGGAACCTTCTCAGTATGGGGCACCATGTCATGGGGATGGATGACAGGATAGCATACCTCATAGTGGGTAAGAGGGTTATACATCACAAGGTATTCTACAGCGTGCTCATGAAATAGTTTGGGGGGATTTAATGTGGCTGCCATTTGATAACCCTAAAAAAATGGATTATAGGGCCCTCAGGAGTTCATCACTCCCTGAGTTTTCCTATATCAGGATTCTAAGCGGTGAAAGTGAGGCCATAGTCTTCATAATGAAGGAAATGATAGTGGGGGCCTGGCACCTCAACCTCAGCACACTTGAGGAGTCACACAGCCACAAGGCAATGGAGAAGATAGAAATAAACGATGATTCAATCATTGAGGTCTATGAGGCTGATGAGGACCTCTTCAGCACACTCATTGAACTCAACGATGAATCAAAACTTTCAATACCCCTTGAGGCAGATATAATAATAAATGAGATGTTCATGGATGTCTCCTCAAGGGATGAGCTCCTTGAAAGGTACAGGATAAGGGTTCCAAGTGATGAGTCAATTGAAAGACTTATCAGTGACTATAAATCCAAGGAGGACTTTTAGATGGAGAAGAAATATCCGCGGATACTCTTCCGCAAAAAGCTTAAGGACCTCAGAAAGGACATGGAGGAAGTTTCCCAGAAAACCCTCAAGACACACAAGACTGCAATTGACCTCCTGATGGAATACGATGATGAGAAAAAGGAGAAGGTCATCAGAAACAGTAAGATAATTGATGAAATGGTTTTTAACCTTGAAAGAAAATCAATAAGTTTAATAGCTGCTGAACAGCCAGTTGCACGTGATCTGAGATTCATAGAGGCATGCATCAAGGTTGGAAGTCACCTCAAGAGGATAGGTTACCTCTCAGCCAATATAGCAGAGGCTGCTGAAAAACTTAAGGATGAGGAGATACCCCGAAAGCCAATGGAGGACCTCAAACACATGTCTGACTTTGTCCAGATGATGCTATCCAAGGGTATCTACGCATTCCTGGACCAGAACATGGACATGGCAAGGGAACTCAGGCATGACGATGATAAGGTGGATGACCTCTTTGACCAGACACTGGAGCATGTAACAGCAAGCATGTTTGAGGATAAGGAGGCAATATCCTACCTTGTTAACCTTCTGTTCATAGCGAGGTTCCTTGAGAGGGTTGGGGACAGGGCTGTTAGCATTGCGGATAGAACAATTTTCATGATAACCTGTGAAAAGCCATGATCACATCCAGATGGCTACTCCCATCCATAATCTTCTCTTTGTTTCTATCACTGGCACTTTTTTTATCTTCATGGACAGCCAACCCATTCTATCTTTTCAATTTTCTCTACATAGGCTCTCTGGTGTCTGCTGGAATTTATCTTATGGGTGCAGAGTTTCAGCATGGAAGGTTACTGGTCCAGCTGGGTGTTGGAAGCTACATGCTGCTCTACCTTGGAATTTTGAGAGCCGAAAACATGCAGATCGAGGGCTTCTGGTACTACATCTCCCTTGGAGTATTCCAGGGAGCTGTAATACACTATGCAATCGCAAAGATTTCTGGACCAGTCCTCTTTGGGAGAGGGTGGTGTGGATATGCGTGCTGGACCTCAATGATACTTGATCTACTGCCATACAGGAGCTATGCCGGCACAAGAAGACCCCTTCTTGGCTACGTGAAATATGTGCTGTTTTTGATAGCCCCTCTAACCGTTTTTCTGATTTTAAATAGGGTGGATAATCCTGATACTGTGATGTTCTGGGCATTCATTGCAGGAAATGTAGCCTATTACATTACGGGAATTGGCCTGGCAGTTGCACTTGGTGACAACAGGGCCTTCTGTAAGTACATATGCCCTGTAAGTATTTTTCTTAAGGTATCCTCCTACCTTTCAGTTCTGAGGGTTAAGTTTGATAAAAATAAATGCAAAAACTGCATGAAATGCCTTGCAGAATGTCCAATGGATGTTGATATGAGATCAGATAGCAGAAGGAGAACCAATGGAACAGACTGCATACTCTGCATGAGGTGCATCTCGATCTGCCAGGAAAAAGCCCTCCATCTATGATTAATCGTCCCTGATGGTGGCTGTGGCTCTCCTTGCAGCCCAGCACTGTATGCAGACACCCACCGGTAGCCCGGCGGTGTGTGTATGGGCAGTCCTTATCTTAACATCGAGTGCCGTTGTTTTACCACCCATACCCATGGGGCCACTGCCGGCTTCATTTATTGATTGGAGTATATTCTCTTCCAGGGATGCAAGTTCTCTTACAGGGTTTCTCTCCCCCACCCTTCCCAGGAGGGCCTTCTTTGCAAGTTTCATTGCAAGGTCTGATGAGCCGCCGATTCCCACACCCACAATCACAGGGGGACAGGGTTTTCCACCGGCTCTTAGGACGGTCTCAACAACAAAGTCCCTGACACCTTCAGCACCATCACCGGGAAGCCCCATGAGCAGTGCATTGTTATTCTCTGATCCGAAACCCTTGGGGAATACCGTTATTTCAAGCCCATCAAGGTCCTCTGCAATTTCAACATCCACCTGTGGAATAAGATGCCCTGTGTTTGTACCTGTATTCTCCCTTGTGAGGGGGTCAACAACGTTTGGTCTGAGGGGAACCTCCTTTGTGGCCCTCTCAACCCCTGCAGCTATACCACCGTAGAGGTTTTCAACTTCAACCTTCCCCATCCTCACAAACACTATGGGGAGCCCTGTATCCTGACATACAGGCACCTCCATCTTCCTTGCAAGTTCAATGTTATCAAGGATGGCCTTGAGGTTCAGGAGGGCGATCTCATCCTCCTCGTTGAGGTAGGCCTTTTTTAGTGCAAGGGTGACATCATCGGGGATTCTGATAACAGCCTCCCTGAACAGACGGCACACTGTCTCCTCAACCATCTCCTGCCTGATCATGGAATCACCAAAAAAATAGTTTGGTCAGTATCTAATCAGATTTTTGAGCCGTTTGAGTTCACCTGTTATCTTATCCCTCTTGGCCGCCATCATCTCCTCTGAACTCTCACTGAGGGCCTTCTTGGGGCATACCACGACACAGAGGGGTTTCTCCCGATCGACACAGAGGTCACATTTCACTGCAACGCCCCTTTCATTGATGGTTATGGCACCAATGGGGCATGCGTCCCGGCAGAGACCGCATCCAATGCATCTGTCCTCGAGGATGACAACGGCACCATCCACCTCAACTATGGCATCCTCTGGGCAGATGTTGAGGCATGGGGCCCTTTCAGGTGCGCAGTGCATGCAGAATATGGGGACACCATCAATGACCCTCATGGCGTTCCGGGGGCATATTCTCTCACACTTCATGCACTCATCGCAAAGTTCCGGATTTGAAACCAGTTCTCTCATGAAATTCCACCTATTCAAGCTTCTGCCGTGCCTTCCTCTTTGCTGTCAGTATGCTGAGGATGTCGGTCCCTTTCTGGCCCTTGCCGATACCTGACATTCTGGATACGAACTTCTTCTGCCTTTCAAGTTTCAGTTTCTCGGTGTCCACGACGCTCAGAGCCCTCCTTGAGCATGCCTTAACACATGCTGGGGTGTCAAGGTCGGGGCACTGGCTGCATTTCTGGGCTTTCCGATCCTCCATTACAACGGCGCCAAAGGGGCATACGAGCATGCAGAGTCCGCAGCCGATGCACCGCTCAGGGTCAACCTCGTCCTGGATGGCGTCTGTGGGGCACACTGTCCTGCAGGGGGCGTCCTCGCACTGCTGGCATATGATGGGATAATAGAGGCCCTCAAGTTCCCTTATCATTATCCTTGAGGCGCCGTATAGTTTCTTGCAGGCCTCCTCACAGTCCCTGCAGCCGTCACAGAGTTCAGGTTGAATGATGATCTTCTGCAATCTAATCCCCCGTTATATCCTGAGCTCCTGGCACACGCTGTCAACGTATTCCTGGATCTTTGCCTTCTGTTCCTCTGTGAGGTGCCTGAACCTTTTCTGGGCGTTCAGGTACTCTTCAACGGGTTTCCTCTGAACTGGCCTGTAGGTTACGCGGAAGTCACCATCCTCTATCTCATAGAGTATCCAGGAACCGGTTTCAACGGCAAGTCTTCCGAGTTCTATTGTCTTTGAGGGATCAAAGCCCCACCCTGTTGTGCATGGCTGATGCAGGTGTATGTAGGAGGGACCCTCGGTGTCCCTTGCCTTCCTCACCTTCTCCATGAAATCCTCAGGGTATGATATTGACGCTGTTGCAACGTAGGGGACACCATGCGCCGCCATTATGAGGGGCATGTTTTTCTTTGGCCTGTCCTCACCGAAGCTCTCCTTTCCATGTGGTGATGTGGTGGTGGAGGCACCGTAGGGTGTTGAGGCACTCCTCTGTATACCTGTGTTCATGTAGGCCTCGTTGTCATAGCAGATGTATATTATATTGTGTCCCCTCTCCATTGCACCTGACAGGGCCTGCATTCCGATATCTGCCGTCCCACCATCACCTGCGAAAGCCACAACGTTAACGTCACCCCTGCCCCTGGCCCTGAGGGCCCTCTCAACACCTGATGCAATCGCAGCAGCGTTTTCAAATGCAACATGGATCCATGGTATCTCCCAGGATGTTTCAGGGTATGGGGTTGTGATAACCTCAAGGCATCCTGTTGATGAGACCGCAACGGTGTTCTTACCGAGAACCTTGAGAGCAAGTCTGACCCCCACTGTGGCACCGCATCCTGCACATCCACGGTGTCCAGGGGCCAGGAATTCTTCTTCAGGTATTTTCATTGTGATTCCTCCTTAAGTCCGATCCAGCTGACACTCCTTTCAGGGTTTTCTGTCTTTTTAACAATTTCCTTGATGTGCTCAGGTGTTATGTCCCTTCCACCGAGGCCCACAATGAACCCGTAAACCTCCTTCTCGGGTAGCAGGGCCTTTAACTCGGTGTGGAGAGCACCACCAATACTGAAGGTTATATTTTTATCCAGAACAGCGATCTTATGGGCATTACTGACGGCTTTTTTGATCTCCTCAGCAGGGAATGGCCTGTGCACCCTGACCTTCAGGAGCCCCACAGATTTGCCTTCCCCTCTCATATCATCAATAACCTCTCTGAGGGTGCTGCAGACTGAGCCCATGGCCACCAGGATTATTTCAGCATCCTCGCAGCGGTATTCCTCAACGAATCCGTATTTCCGCCCGAACATTTCACTGAATTCCTGACAGACCCTTCCAATAACTTTTCTTGACCTCTGCATTGCCCTTTCTACCTCATAGCGGGCCTCCATGTAATAGTTTGGATCTGTGAATGTACCGAGTGACATTGGTTCGTCAGGGTCAAGTATCGCCTGTGGCTGGAATTCTGGCAGGAATGTGTCAACTTCATCCTGTGATGGGATGTCCACGGGCTCCACGGTGTGTGTCAGTATGAAGCCATCCAGACAGACCATGCTTGGAAGGAGAACGTCCCTGTCCTCTGAAACCCTGTAGGACATTAGAACTGAGTCAAGGGCTTCCTGTCCACTTTCAGCGTATATCTGCATCCACCCGGAGTCCCTTTCAGCTATTGAGTCCTGGTGGTCATTCCATATACTGAGTGGAGCTGATAGGGCACGGTTGGCATTTGCCATGACAATGGGGTTCCTTAGTCCTGCTGCAGCATAGACTATCTCATGCATCAGTGCAAGGCCCTGGGATGATGTTGCTGTGAAAACTCTCACACCTGCACCTGATGCCCCCACGCATGCGCTCATGGCGCTGTGCTCTGACTCGACCCTTATGTACTCGGCATCGAGCTCACCATCAGCCACAAATTTTGCAAGGTACTCTGATATTGAGGTCTGGGGTGTTATCGGATAAACAGGGATGACCTTTGGTTTCGCAAGTTTTGCTGCTTCTGCAACGGCCTGATTTGCGGATATAACCTTAAGAACCATTTAGAGTCTCTCCTATTTTTCTCTCTCCATCTTTATTGCCTTGACAGGGCATTCCTCTGCGCATATTCCGCATCCCTTACAGTAATCATAGTCAATCTCATGCTCCTTATCTATGCAGCCTTCGGGACAGAAAAGGATGCAGTTATCACAGTCTATACATTTATCCTTATCAAGGAATGGTTTGAATGTTCTCCAGCTCCCCGTCTTGTTTTTACGGGTGCTTCCTGGTTCTCTGACGGTTGCTCCAAGTGATTCCATTATATTCACCCTGACTGTTTCATTTTTTCATAGGCTATCCTTGCAGCCTCTGCGTTTTTATCCCCAATTTTCCCTGGGAATGTTTCTTTGATAATCTTTATGAGTGAATCTATGCTTACAAGACCGGTTACACCTGCAAATGCCCCGAGCATTACGGTGTTAACGATGGGTCTTCCAAGGTTCTCAAGTGCTATGCCTGTGGCGTCAATGGTGTGGACCTCAGCTTTCTCTGAGGTGAAGGTGCCTGCAGTATTGAGTACAACCACACCACCATCCTTTAAGCCTGAAAATACGTCAACCACATCAACAAGTCCCTCATCGAGAACAACAACATAATCGGGATTGTAAACCTGATACCTTCTCCTGATGGGTTCATCATCGATTCTTGTGAAAGCCATAACTGGAGCGCCTCTACGCTCAACACCGAAGAATGGAAAGGCCTGTGAGTATTTACCGTCTTCAAAGGCAGCTTTAGCTAGAATCTCTGCCGCTGTAACAGCGCCCTGGCCACCGCGTCCATGAAAGCGAATTTCGATCATAGTCTACCTCCATTTCTCATTGTTAATCATTATAAATTTTTAATATATATACATGTTGGTCAATTAAAATTAATAGGGGTAATGAAATGAGAGTCCTTATAATCACAGGAAAACTTGCATCAGGGACTGTGAGGGATGCAGTATCAGCTTCAAGCCATGAAGTTCATGTTCACGTGGTTAACACGCCCATAGCGGCCTTTTTAACACCACGCAAAATAATATCTGAAATCAATGACATTAACTTTTCGGATGGAGCACCAGACATGATAATCGTACCGGGCCTCATACCCAAGGACGTGAAGGTGATATGGGAAGAAACAGGTATACCAGCCTATAAGGGACCCACAGATGCAGCTGACCTCCCCATAGTTCTCGATATGCTTGATGAACTTGAACTCTCCACCAGGAAACCGGCCGACAGGCTCATTGAGGAGGAGCAGAGGCGTAGGGCCCTCCAGTTCATAGAGGACTTTGAGAACGATACCAGAAAGAGGGAGGAGCTGCTGGAGGGGGATGAAAACATACTCATAGGTAACCTTCCAGTAGGGAGGGACTTCCCCATGAGGGTCCTCGCGGAGGTTGCCAATGCCCCCATTCTCCTGAAAGAAGGTAAACTCAGGGAAAGGATTGAATATTTCATTAAAAGCGGGGCGGACATGATTGACCTCGGAATGCTGGCCGGTGAGGACAACTCAGAGCTGCTCCCTGAAATAATCGAAACAGCACGCTCAGCTGCCCCTCACCTACCCCTCAGTGTGGATAGCCTCAACCCCCCTGAAATTGAGGCCGCAGTCGAGTGTGGCGTGGATATGATCCTGAGCCTGGACCTTGGAAACTACAGGGACGTTCTAAAGTCACTCAGAAAAAACAGTGTACCTGCAGTGATCCTACCAACAGACTACAGTGAGGGATGGGTCCCTGAAACGGTTGAGGAGAGGGTTGATGCCCTGGAGAAACTCAAAGGAAAATGCAGGGGTATAGATGTAATAGCCGACCCTGTGCTTGATCCGGTAAACAGCAGGAGCATAGTGGAGTCTGTGATGGCATGCAGAATGTACACAGAGAGAAACCCCGACCCTGTGTTCTTTGGTGTTGGGAACGTAACCGAACTCCTCGATGTAGACTCCACAGGGGTGAATGCGCTTCTCGCTGGTTTTGGAATGGAACTGGGCGTGAGCATACTCTTCACACCCGAGGAGAGCGGAAAAGCACTTGGAAGCGTTCATGAACTCTCAGTGGCATCAAAGATGATGTTCCTGGCCAAACACAGGGGATCTGTACCCAAGGACCTTGGAATAAACCTTGTACTATTCAAGGATAAGAGAAAACCCAGCAGGATAGTTGAGGAAATCAGTGTACCCACCATTGAGGCAGAGGGGGGTATGAAGTTCGTAAGGGATAAATGCGGCAGCTTCAAGATCATGGTTGAGGACGACAGGATAAAGGCAGTCCTCTATGATAAAACAGAGCCGGTAATTGCCTTCACATCAGATAGCGCCAAAAGGTTATATGAGGAGATTATAAATAGAAAACTTGTAAGCAGACTTGAACATGCAGCCTACCTTGGAGCAGAATTAAAGAAGGCAGAAATAGCCCTGAGGACGGGTAAGGGTTATGTTCAGGATTTTGAACTCTTTGAGAGGTCAGTGCTATTTGAAAATGGTCAGCGTTAATTAATGGCTTGTTTTTACACATAAGGGAGAGTTTAGATGCAGTGCACCAGGTGTGGATCAGAAAGGGTCATAATAAACAGGAAATACTCTGGACAGATGCTCTGCAGTGAATGCTTCATAGAAACCACCAGAAAGAAGGTAATGAGGGATATAAGGAAATATGGGCTTATAGAAAGGGGTGACAGGGTCCTTGTGGGGCTTTCAGGCGGAAAGGACAGCATCATGGTCACCGACATCCTCGATGAGCTGAGGAACAGAAATATAATAGAACTTGAGGCTGTAACCATCGATGAGGGCATATCAGGTTACAGGGAGGATGGTGTAAGGATTGCCAGAAGATTCTGTGCCGAGAGGGGCATAACCCACAGGGTTGTCACGCTGAAGGATTATGCAGGCATAACACTTGATGAGGTCATGAAAAATCCCTCAAGGGGGGCATGCACATACTGCGGAGTTTTCAGACGCTGGATACTTAACAGGGAGGCCCAAAAGAGTGGGGCAACGAAGATAGCAACCGGCCACAACCTGGACGATGAGTGCCAGGCCATAGTCATGAATTACCTGGAGGGTAACCTTGAAAACCTCAAAAGGATAGGCCCCATGACATCCACTGCAGGCGGAAGGTTCATACCAAAGATCAAACCCCTCAGGGAGATACCTGAAAGGGAGGTTGGGCTGTACGTCCTTGCAAGGGGCCTTGATGTCCACCTTGCAGGCTGCCCCTATGCAGCAGGCTCATTCAGAAGGGAAATAGGTGACTTCCTGAAGCAGATATCTGTGAAACGTCCCACTATAATGTACTCCACCCTAAGGGGCTTTGATAAAATAAAGGAGACCCTTATAAGGGATATGGATGGCATCAGGAAATCAGGGACGTGTGTACGTTGCGGTGAGCCATCATCAGGCAGGTTATGTAAGGCATGCACATTCATAAACGAATTAGGGGTGAATGAAGATGAAGTTCACAGTGATCACAGATGATGGAAAGAGAGTAATGGAATCTGAAGAAAAAAAGAAGATTAAGGACATCTTACAGGAACTCCAGATCCCACTGGAGACAGCCGTTGTTAAAAGGAACAGTGAGATAGTGATAGAGGAAGAGGAAATATCTGATGGGGATATTATTGAGATAATCAGGGTAATCTATGGGGGTTAGGTGAGGGTTTGGAGATGAAGGTATCTGTTGAGACCGTCCTCAGAGCCGGTGGAAAACCATGGTTTAGGTGAGGGTTTGGAGATGAAGGTATACTATGAATGCGCGCCATGTTTCCTGCGGCAGGCAAGGGAGGCCCTTGATCTTGCAACAGATGACGAGGACCTCAAACTCCATGTAATGATGAAGGTGGTTGAACTCCTGAATGAAAGATTCAGGAAGGGTCAGGCATCAAATGAACTCGGAACAGCAATGCACAGGCTCATAAAGGAGATGACAGGCTCGGAGGACCCCTACCTCATGGAGAAGAGGCGGTGCAATGAGATAGCATCCAGGTTCCTGCCGCTTGCTGAGGAGTACCTCCAGAAACACGGCGACCTGGAAAGCCATGTTAAGGTTGCAATAACAGGCAACATAATAGACTTCGGTGCCCTGGGACTTGACTTCAACCATGATCAGGGTATTGAGGAGTCACTGAAGGCCCCGCTAAGGATAAACCATGTGCCCTTACTCGAAAAAAAACTTGAGGATGCCTCAGAGGTCCTTTATCTCCTGGATAATACAGGTGAGATACTCTTTGACAGGCCACTCATTGAAAGGATTGGAGAGTATGGGGTTGATGTGAAGGTTGCAGTTAAGGGCAAACCCATCCTCAACGACGCATGCATGGAGGATGCAATTAATGCGGGCCTCCATGAGGTGGCTGAAATCGTAACAACAGGCACCGACTCTGTGGGAATGGTTCAAAGCGAGGTATCAGAGGATTTCATGAGGATCTTTGAGGAGGCCGAGGTTGTTATAGCCAAGGGGATGGGTAACTATGAGGGCCTTACAGAGATAGATGCCGAAGGAGACATTTTCTGTCTTCTTAATGCGAAGTGTCATGCAATCGCAAGGGATCTGGGCGTTAAGAAGGGTGATAACGTGGCTGTGAAACTCTGACCTGTATGTTTGCGGAGATTGCATCTTGCGGATGTAATTAGGTCTGATCTCTATGTGAAGTAATATGCTGGTGGTAGGTGGATGTGACTAAAAAATGGGTTATTTCAGGCGTTCTGCTGGGGTTGATGGTGATACTTTTCATGTACTCAACCCAGCCACATAACACCCCAGAGAAAAATGAGACACAGAAGGGGGAGTTCATGTGGTATAACAGTCCCCAGGAGGCCATAGATGAGGCATCAAAGCAGAATAAGAGGGTAATTCTCATATTCTCAGCGTCATGGTGTCCATCCTGCAGGAAACTTGAAGATGAAACCCTGAAGAACCAGGATGTTTTAGGGAAGATTTCAGAGAACTACATTGCAGCGAAGATTGATGTGGACTCCGACCCATCGGCAGCATCAAGTTATGGTATCTATGTTATTCCAACCACAATCATACTGGATTCCTCCGGAAATGAGATAGGAAGAAGAGAGGGATACATGGCCCCTGAGGAGTTCCTCTCATATCTGGGGTAAAGCCATGCATGAATACATCCTGTCATTTGCTGCAGGGATATTTTCAGCCCTATCCCCATGCATAATCCCTGTTGTACCCATCCTGTTCTCTGAGGCAATTATGGGGGATAAAAGACAGACCACATTTTTTTCAGCAGGGTTTGCCTCGGTGTTTCTCTCTGTGATACTGCTAACAGCCGTATTCACAGCAGCCGTGAATTATTACCTCCTCTATCTGCGCATACCCGCATCCATCATTATAATACTCATGGGCGTATGGCTTCTATCTGAGAAACCCCTCCTTTCATTCAGGGTTCCAGCCACCGAAAATCACCTTCTTCTGGGGTTCCTCACGGCCCTTGCATGGTCACCATGCTACAGCCCCTATCTGATAACTGTTATATCATACTCTGCACTGGAAACCGGGAGGGTTATCCTTAACCTGCTCCTCTACACAGCAGGTTTATCATCTGTACTTATTTTCCTGGTTTTAATGGCAGAGCAGCCATTTAAAAGACTCGCTGAAAGGACTGGGGATCTGAGAAAATTCGGAGGTCTCATGATAATAGCTGCAGGCATCTACATGCTTTACCAGCTGATTGGATGAAAACTGCACAGTTACAGTATAGAATCTTAGGTGATAGTCATGAGGGTAGGATTCATAGGTTTCGGGGAAGTGGCGTATACCATCGCCTCAAGGCTCAGGAGGGAGGGTGTTGATGTTGTAACCTCCCTTGAGGGTAGGAGCACCAGGACGGTGAAACTTGCAGGAGAAGCAGGGGTCCTTGATGTGCCAAAGGAAGAGGTATATTCAGCGGATATTGTCATATCTGCTGTCACCCCCGCAGTGGCTGTTGAGGCGGCAAAGGATGCAGGAGAACATGTAAAGGGGGTTTATGTGGATATAAACAACATCGCACCCAGGACAGTAAGGAAGGCCAGTTCCTTCATAAAAAATGGCAGATTCGCTGACGCAGCCATAATGGGGAGCGTCCGGAGGAAGGGCGCCGGGGTGCTCATAATAGCTGCAGGTGAAGGCGCTGAGGATTTCATGAAACTTAACAGGTATGGATTGAACATTGAGGTCCGCGGCCAGAGACCAGGGGATGCATCGGCAATCAAGATGCTCAGAAGCAGCTACACTAAGGGTGTTTCCGCTCTTCTCTGGGAAACACTTCTTTCAGCACACATGATGGGTCTTGAGGAGGATGTCATGGAGGTACTTGAGTACACTGAGGGCCCTGAATTCAGAGAATCCACGCTTTCGAGGTTGAAGAGTTCCATAATCCATGCAGGAAGGAGATATGAGGAGATGAGGGAGGTTCAGAGCATGCTTGAGGAGCTTATCCATCCCTCAATGCCATCATGCATCATGAGGGTATTTGAAAGGCTCAATGAAATTGATGCCCCCTCTGATACCGATTACAGGGACCTCCTCAGACTGGTGGCAGGGAAATATCAGCCACCAAGTGACGATGCAGATATAAACAGGTAGAAATATAATATCCAGTGGTGGGGAAATGAACTCAGACCTTGAAAATGAATGTGCCGCAAACCTCATGGAACTTGTGGGGAAAAGGGTTGTCGACGTGGAATTCAGGGCCCATGATGATAAATGCTGGAGAATCTACATAACCACCGATTCAGGCAGGATAGTGATGACATTCTGCAGGGACTGGAAATGCCCTGTTGTTGAGAAAAGGGATAAAGTTAAAGATCTTCCAGATTTAATGGAAGGTTAATTGATCCTCACAAGGACTCTGAAGCCATCCTTCCTCTTTCTTATCCTGGCATGGAATGGTATTATATGTGAATCTATTATGAGTCTGAGATAGGTTGCCATCTGCGCTGAAAGGTGAAGTGGACTCCTTATCCTGACCCCATTCCTTATCTGGCAGGATAGGATATCGTTCCGGTCAACGTATATACTGGCATCCATCCCATCCCTGATGCTCCTTAGCTCATGCCTTCTTAGACTCAGGCCTGCCTCAAAGGATGATGGGGCATTCACCTTATGTCTGCCCATGAGGAACATTTCATTGGCCCTTCCTGAACTCATACCCTCAGTGACCTTCTCTGAGACAAACCAGGCCCTATCAATCAGGTTACCCACCCGCTGATCCGGTGGAATCCACCCCTTCTCGGTGTAGTGTTCAATGAGGTCCCTTACCTCCTCTCTCCTTACATTCATCTCTATTGAACTCATGGCAAGTCTCGTCAGCACCGGGCCATACCCGGCCTTTCGGAAGGCGGCCCATATCTGGCCTTCCCTGTAGTATTTCCTGTTTCTCACGATGGAGTTGATGGCATCTGCATTGAGGTAGGCTATTCTCATCAGTTCCCCGCGGGATAGGTTATTCATTCTTTCCATTATAACATCAAGGTTTCTCCTGCCGGGTATGGTTCCCTTTTCTATTTCCCTTTCAAGGATTCTGATGGTTGATTCTGGCAGAACCCTCTGTACACTGGGTGGTATCTCCATATTGTTCTCAATTATTTCCTGCCTTATCTCCCTCCCGGAAATTTTTGAACCCTCAACGGTAAGTTCCGGGATTATATGGAACTTCATTTTACGTCTGTACTTGCTGTAAAGGAATTCATTAACCGCAAACCACCTTATTACGTTTCTGTTTGGGAGGTCACGTGGTATGCCACTGAACACACCCCTTGATGCAAATTCCCTCGCCTTTTTGATTATAAGGTCAGGTGAGACATTTGCAGCATCGACATAGTCAACCACGCCATCCTCTATCATCATGGCTATCCTTATTGGCACCGTATATGCAAGGGTCAGACGGTAGTGGAGTCCCTCAATGGGAACAACCCTATCAGCCCCCGCTTCGAGGGCCATTTCCTTTCTTGCTTCGTAGGGAACAAAAAATGGGGCGTGGTTTGCACTGAAATCCCTGTTGAGGTAAATTACAACCTCATCACCTGTTTCATCTGCTATTTCACGACCCTTCTCTATGAGTCTCACATGGCCGAGGTGCACGGGATCAAAGTCAGCGCTTATGCCAATCATTGCTCATCAGTCCATGATTTTTCAGCTGTATTCACTGTATTTTATATCTGTGGATGCTGTGGCCTCTGAAAACCTCAATTCAGCCAGCCATAGTGATCTGCATTCGCATTCATATGTGGGTACCTGGGTCTGCTCAAGGTTTGCCCTGATTATGAGATTCTTGAGGTCTCTGTTACATTTTTTGCAGTTGTAGGGTCCTCTGGATATCCCAAAACCGGATGTATCCATTATGGCAGGCACTGAAACCTTTTCTCTTGTCCTGTTGATTATTTCAATGAGGCTCCATATCCATGGGGGTCTGTAGGAGCCCTTTCTCCAGAGATCCTCCATAAGGGTCCCCCTGTGCACTGTTGATGGGCAGAAGGATAGGCGGTCAACACCGACCTTTTCAGCATAAATGGCGGTGGAAATGGCTTCCTCCACAGCCCTTTTTTCTGAGACCAGAATCGGCTTTACGAGGATGTATGCCTTTGACCTGACATTAAAATCCCTTTTAAGGTTACTGATGGTGTTTACTGCCATCTCAAAGTCACTGTTACTGAAACCCTTGTTTATCTTCGCCAACCTTGTCTTTTCATTGCAGGTTTCAAGGCCAATGCTTATTTCAACTATCTTATCAGCTGCAAGTTCACAGCATCTTGCAACAGCTTCCTGGTTTATGTACTCGGGTCTGGATTCAAATATTATTTCCTCAACATTTTCCAGGGCACCGAGTCTGCTGAGTATGTGCTCCATTGCCTCCTGGGGGAACTCTTCAGGGTTCAGGAAACTTCCTGAGGTGAATATCTTAACAGCTGTTTTTTCCTCAAATTCGTAACGGGAGATGATACCATCGAATATTTCGATGATCTTGTCTGCCTCCACAGGTTCCAGAAATGAGTCAGAGATGTAGCTGCACATTGTACAGCCACCGGTTTCTGATAGGGCCCATGAGCAGCCTATGGTGGGAAGTATCATAAAGAGGGCCCTTCCCTTTCCCGAGTATAATAGATCTTCCTGGATCCAGCTTGCTGAGAGCTCATCTGGACTTTTTGGTTTTATTTTTTTCAGGGCCTTTTTCCTTGTCCTGGATGCTAATTCACTTATCATTTTGATCCTAATAGTGGTTTATGTTGGTGGGTTTTTTGACTCTTTATTTTAATTTAAGTGGGTGACTGAATAGTGGTTTATGTTATGGTTGGAGGACTTTTTATTTATAATTTAATTAGGATCAGTAAAAATAGCTTAGGATTAAGGCAGAGAATAATTTAAAATTAGTAAAATAAAAGTTTTCTGGGATTAGAAGCTTGCTATAACTTCTCCCAGGAGTTTTATTGATTTTTCTTTGTCTGGACCTATTGGTGATCCTGCAACGTACTGGGTTACGCCCATTTCACCGAGGGCTTCAATTTTTGGTATGAATTCGTCAGGTGTACCTACAACTGAGAATGCTTCCATGAGTGCATCGTCAACTGCACCTATTGCTCCACCAAAGTCCCCTTTACCGAGGAGTTCACCGAATTTTTTACCTGTGTCGGCTGGTAGGCCGTGTCTTTCAAATACTGGTGGTGGTGATCCTGCTGCAATGAATGCAACAACTATTTTTGCTGCGTTTGCAGCTGCAGCTGCATCCTCATCGATTGAGCAGCATGTGTATGCTGCAACGTCAATGTCTGAGAGGCTCTTACCTGCGGCTTCAGCACCTTCCTTTATGAGTGGCACTGCTGCTTCGAAGTCTTTTGGGTTTGATGCGTTTATGAGTGCACCGTCAGATATTTCACCTGCTGTTTTAAGCATCATTGGGCCCTGAGCACCCATGTATATGGGTATCTTTTCCTGGACAGCCTTGACACCCATTAACTGGGCGCCTGTTTCGGTTTTTTCACCGGCGAGGAGGGTTCTCATCATTGCAATTGCATCTTTTATGGTTGAAACAGGTTTTGTCCATTCGATTCCAAGGGCATCGAAGGTAGCTTTGTCACCGGGGCCAATACCAAGAGTTGCTCTTCCGTTTGAAAGCTCGTCAAGTGTGGCTATGGCTGAGGCTGTTATTGCAGGGCTTCTCACGTAGGGGTTTGTGACACCTGGGCCGAGTTTTATTGTTTCTGTTCCCACTGCAATCAGGGCAAGGGTCTCGTATACATTCTTGTTGTTGTAGTGGTCTGTGATCCAGGCGTATTCGAAGCCCACGTCTTCAGCCAGTTTCACGAGCTTCACTATCTTTTCTATTGGCTCATTTGGAACAAATTCGATACCAAACTTCATAATTTATCACCATTTAAAACTTTATCCGTCCTATAAAAATAATTTGTTATTTAATGATAATCGAAAGTTTTAAATAAGGATGCTGTGCTATAATGGGAATCTTTAAATCAGAATATATGTGCGGGGAGTTTTTTCTGACCTTTAAATGCTTCAATATCCGATTTATGACGCATTCTTTACAGGTCTCCTGATCGGACCCTGCCACTTATATAATAATACCATGTCCATCAGCAGTCGGGTTACCGCAATCTTTATATAATATAATACTTATATTATTAATCTACCCGGTACACGATACTTGTCATGAAATGACGGCCCCACCTTTGCAATTTTTTCGATTTTGTTTATGTTTGGTGGGGGGGTGTGTACTGGGTGTGCCATGGTTTGTCCAGTGGCGCGGGT
>NZ_JAKLTD010000004.1:89092-110244 GCF_022014235.1 Methanothermobacter sp. K4 | reverse complement strand
CGTTACCCTACCAACTACCTAATCGGCCGCAGACCCATCCTTGGGCACCCCGAAGGGTGTTTCGGTGAAGCACCATTCCAGGCCGCATCACCTATCCAGGTTTATCCCCAGTTTCCCGGGGTTATCCCGGTCCCAAGGGCAGGTTATCCACGTGTTACTGAGCCGTTCGCCACGAACACAAGGTTCGTTCGACTTGCATGGCTTAATCGAACCCCAATAGCAGTAGCCTCCGCCAGGATCAAACGGACTTAAAGGAGTTGTTTCGGGGAGCTTACTGCTCCATCCTTTCGTGATGGGAATTCACCACTACTCTGGCTCTCTGTATCCTGCATCAAACCGCAACTGTTCATTGCGGTTCTCATGATCGTGATATGCTTTACCATGGTTATGAACCGGGTCAATCACCGCAAGCCTTCATGGTTAAGCTCATGAACCCGCGCCACTGGACAAACCATGGCACACCCAGTACACACCCCCCCACCAAACACAAACAAAATCGAAAAAATTGCAAAGCAGTGATTTTGGAATAAAAATTATTGAATAAAAATTAAGAAGTGCAACTCTTCAGAAGTAAAAACATAGAGCTCAAAACAGAAAAAAATCAAACCTGAAAAAATCTTAAAGACGCCGGGGACGGGATTTGAACCCGCGAGATCCAAAGGATCATTGGCTTAGCAGGCCAACGCCGTACCAGACTGGGCCACCCCGGCCTTATTAAACCTATCTGTGTTCAGCATTATAAGTTTTTCGTTCATTGGATTTCTAAATGGATGGGCACGTTCAGGGGTTGACAGACCTTCCATCTACCGGTGATCCCGCTGACTGACTCCACCCCGTTAATCCACAAGCATCAGCTGTCCATGGTAGAGCTGCTCCTTTCCAGACCTGACCCGTTCCCATGGCCAAGATGGTTCACCCTGACCCTCCAGTCAGGGCCCCATCACCACTGATCCTGCGGGACGAGGCTTCGACACCAATCAGCAGGGCCGATAAACAGTCGATCAGCCGCCCCCTGAACTTCGACCGCGCCGTATAGGGGATTTGCGCTTACAGAGGACCCCTAACCCTCCAGTCTAGCCCATTGTATCCATTATACTAAGTAGTATTTTAATGTTTCTATGGACATATCAGAACCCCCGGATCTCTTTAACGGGATGCTATCATCATCCCATTTATAGAAGGCAGCAGATTGCACCGGTAAAATAACTGGTAAAATAATTAAGGTAATATTCCATATTAATTCCATGGATACACTGATAGCAATGAGTCTCATTCTGAGCCTCTACATGGCCTTCAACATTGCTGCAAACGATATAGGTAACTCTGTGGGTACCGCTGTTGGTAGTGGTTCGCTCAGGATGAAAAAGGCCCTCCTCCTGGGGGGATTCTTTGTATCAGTTGGGGCACTGTTCCTTGGTGGGAGCGTCATAAGAACAATAAGTGAAGGGATAATCCCCCAGGGGCTCCTTAGCCCTAAAACAGCCCTTGTTATAACATTAACATCATCAATCTGGATAACCTTCACCATCATAAAAAAGATACCCATTTCAGGTTCCGATGCCATTGTGAGTTCAGTTATTGGTGCTGGAATAGCAAGCATAGGCATTCAGAACATTAGAACAGACGTTGTAGGCTTCATAGTGCTGAGCTGGGTTATGTCACCACTTGCAGGCCTTCTCACGGGATTCTTGATCTACATATCCATCAGAAGGGTTTTAATAAAACCTCTTCAGGGTATGGGTATGAGGGACAGACTCGAAAAGGTATTTTCATATCTTCAGATACTGAGTTCCTCGTTTTCAGCACTTAACCTTGGGGCCGTTGATATAGCAGTTGCAACAGGCGTTTTATTTGCAACAGGCTACACCGGCGGATACTGGATTCGAATACTGGGGGCTCTGGGGCTTGCTTCAGGAATTCTGCTGGCTGGCAACAGGGTTACGGAAACAATTGGAAGAAGAATAACAGACCTCACACCAAGCAGGGGCTTTGCAGCCCAGCTATCAGCGGCAATTATTGTTTACCTCTTTCTGGGTTATGGTATGCCTGTCTCGCCAACACAGACCCTTGTGGGATCGGTGATAGGTGTTGGGATTGCACATGGGACATCAACAGTTGAGTATGACGTGATAAGGCACATAGCATACACCTGGATAGTCACGATACCCACATGCGTCGTCCTATCAGCTGCAATTTACATTATCACAGGATTTATATGACCATTAAAGGCTTTTGAGGGCCCTTATAATGTCCCCATCGGCAATTATCCCCACCATCTCACCATCGGACATGACAACAAGCTGATTTATTATTCCCTCATCCGAGGAGTAGTCATTCATCTTCTCAATGGCGTCACCAAGTGTCTCATCAGGGGCCACCGTGGCAACATCCCTGACCATGACCTCCCCGACTGTTGTGCCAAGTTCATAGTTGTCAAGTATCAGGTTGTGTCCAAGGTCTGAAGCAGTTACGATTCCAACAAGTTTCCCCTCCTCAAGGACTGGGAGAGCACTTATCCTGTGCTTCATCAGTTTCTCAAATGCAAAAACCACGTCTTCAGATGGTTCAACAGTCATAACATTCGTTGTCATTACGTCCTTAACCTTAACTTCATTCAGCTTTTTCAGCACCTTTCTCTCCTCCCTTAACACTGGTTTTCGTCAGTGATTTTATAATTGAGTCTATCGTGGTTACAACATCTATATTCTCAATAACAGGCACGTTGTGTTTCTTTGCCTGACTTTCAATGTATCTGTGAATTCTTCTTATTGCCCAGAAGTAACTTATATACCTTTTAAGAGGTCTCCTGGCCCACATCTGTCTGCAACGTGAATAGAACCTTCCCTTATGTACGTTCTCGTCTGAGACAGTGAGGACAAACATTGCAACATTTTCCTTGTTTATGAGGTCATCCCTTATAAATCCAGGGACTATATGCACGCCCTCAATCACTATGCTTATACCCTCTGTGAGGGCCCTCTCAATTACAGCCTCCACACCGATGCTCACAGTGTCCACGTG
This sequence comes from Methanothermobacter sp. K4, assembly GCF_022014235.1. Lineage (NCBI taxonomy): Archaea > Methanobacteriati > Methanobacteriota > Methanobacteria > Methanobacteriales > Methanobacteriaceae > Methanothermobacter > Methanothermobacter sp. K4. The sequence goes on along the minus strand of NZ_JAKLTD010000004.1, from coordinate 107,223 downwards.
ATCCCTGAATCCGATGAGGACCTCGTCAAGTTCAGGTGGTGGGGGTATTCTGAGGGACTGGTAAGCTGTGTAGCTTGATTCATAGATGGACGGAAGAAGTTCCCTGGAGACTATTTTACGCATTACCTCCCTTATCATGTCGGTACTTATCATGTTCCTTATACCAAGGCGGTTTGCCACCTCAAATGCAATTGATGATGTTCCAACCCCGGAGGCTCCCCCGATGAGTATTATCAGGGGTTCCTTGCACTGCCTTATTCGCCTCCAGAGCATGTACTTCTCTGCTACCTCAGGATCCTCCCTTTTCAGGTGCTCTGAGACCACATCAACTAGTTCCTCTATTGTTATGACATCGACCTTATTCTTTTTAAGGTGAGCCTCAATTCTGGAAGCGAATGTGTATGCCTTGTTAGGGTCCATCTCTGCCCTGGTCAGTGAACGTGCCAGAACGCCCTTGGAGAAGGGCTCCGTGTACTTTTTTCCGCTTACTTCTCCCTGAACCATGATCATGGTCTCACCTCAAAAAGAACTTGTCATAATCTGAAATCCAGTTTTTATATATTTAACTGGATCTGAGATTTAAAATTTCGGCATTTATGGATCCATCATCTTCAATTTCAATGATGACTGCTCTGCCATCTGAAAGCTGTCCCGGGTTGACCACGATGGTTTCACCTATACGGTCCACTCCAGGTGACTCGTGGATGTGGCCACAGATGTTCAGGGAGGGCTGGTGTTTTTCTATAACATCCCTCACACCCCTGCTTCCAACGTTATCCCCGGAGGGGATCCTATCAAGTGATGTTCCATGTGGCGGTGCATGGGTTACAAGAATAAGAACATCTCCTTCACCAGACTTTTCCATGAGGTCGTCCAGTTCCTCTTTTATTTCATCCTCAGCCAGTTCAAGGGGTGTGTTGAATGGTGTTGGGTTTGAACCCCCAAGACCGCATATGCCTATATCCTTGATGTTAATTGATCTTCCATGGATATTCACTGCCTTTGAGTTTTCTATTTTAGCCACAGCCCCATGAGGATCACAGTTCCCGGGAATGGCAACTACAGGGATGTTATGGGATGCCAGGTCATTCAGGAGCTCCTCCACGAGTTCCGCAGGCCCGAAGTGTGTTATGTCACCTGCCACAACAATGAGGTCAACCCTGTTATCCACTATAAACCTGTGAAGTTCAGGTATGTTTGAACCATGAAGATCACTTACAGCGAGGATTTTCATGAAAAATCACACTCCATATTATTCCCTGAAGAAGGAGCCTATCTCCTTTAAACCCTTTTTTATGTCCTCTGAGTCGCCATAAACGGCTATAAGATCGTCTTCTTCAAATTCAATTATAAGGCTGTGGGTCTCGGCGATATCCTGAACCCTGTCCTCGGCTATTGGTTCCTTGAGGTGCACCCTTGCAGCTGCAAATCCTGGTGGTGCTCCTACAATAAACCTTGACTTTGTTTCAGGGGGTTTGTGGACCTCCTCCCCCCTTGAGGCCCTCTTTAATTTTTCAATCCATTCCTCAGGGTAATCGGGGGCCACTGACTCTGCAAGTTCAAGGAGTTTCTCCTGAATTGAGTTGAGCATATCGTTTATTCTCTTAAGCTCCCTGATCATTTCAGGGTTTTCTGTATCTGATTTATAGAAGTTGATTGATGTCCTCACAAGCCTTATGTCCTCTGTAATTTCCACCGGGACATCAACATCCTTCTTTCGAAGGTCGGTGAGGAGTTCAACAAGCACAAACCATGTCTGTTCAACAGGGAGTGTCATAGATGTCCTTCCAGAATTTTTAGGGTTGTGTGGTTTATCTTTGCACCTGCCTCTTCAAGTTCCTTTCGGATCTCCTCAACATTACTGTAGGAGCTGAGGATAAGCACATGGTTGCTCTGTGTGCCCTGTATGGACAGTATGGCCACCTCGTCGTCATCAGATAATTCCTTCTTCTCAAGGCCCGCCTTGTAGTCCACAAAGGGCTTGAATTCTTCTGGAAGATCCTTCAAAGTAAATATTCCCTTTAAAGTAGCTATAAACAAAAAAACACCTCACTTTATGGGATTTTAATCCCTGAAAAAAATAATTAATTTGTGGTCTTAACCGCTTCCAGGTGCAAGACGGTCGAGTTCCTCGAGCTTTTCAAGGCACTCGTCGACGCATACCTGGTGGGCGTCAACCACAAGGTCCTCTTTTGGAAGACCCATTGCAAGTCCAAGTAGCTGTGCAAGGTGAAGTACCGGTATGTCAAATTCCTCGCCGAACTTGTCCTTTATCTCCATCTGACCAACGTCAAACTGGAGGTGGCAGAATGGGCAGACGTTTACTATTGCGTCAACACCGGCTTCCTTCATGTTTGTGAGTTTTTCCCTGGTGAAGTCAAGTGCGACGTCAAGGTCCCTTGATCTCACTCCGCCACCTGCACCGCAGCACATCATCTTGTCCTTGTATTCAACGGATTTTGCTCCGGTTACCTCAACAATCTCATCCAGTATAGTTGGTCTTTCAGGGTTGTCTATGTTTATCTCATCGCTTGGTTTGAGGAAGTGGCATCCGTAGTGCACTGCAACGTTGAGGTTGAGGGGTTTTTCGACTATTTCCGCAAGTTTGTCCAGGCCAACCTCGTTGTATAGGACCTCTGCAAAGTGTCTGACGTTGATTTCTCCCTTGTATTCCCTTCCTGCTTCTTTGAGGATTTCATTGATTTTTGCCTTCATCTCCTCGTCTTCCTTGAGGAGGTGGTTTGTCTCAAAGAGTGAACCGAAGCATCCGTTACACTCGGTCATGATGTCTGCGCCCATGTCCTCAGCAATGGTTATGTTCCTTGCTGCTATTGCGGCCCATGTTGTTTTATCGAATGAACCGAATACCCCTGGTGCTGGACAGCAGGATGCACCTTCCATGTCCTTAAGTTCGATTCCGAGTTTATCGAATAGAACCCTTGTTGCCTTTTCAATTCCAGGGTACCTGTTGTTCATGATACATCCTAAAAAGTATGCGATTTCCATTTGCATGCCTCCTTATTCAAGTTCACCTGTTTCCCAGTTGTAGCCTATTAACTGGTCAAAGCCTGTTGCCTTGATGATTTTCTGAACCTCTTCAAGTGCTTCAGGGAACTGGTGTGTTGTTGGTGGTAGTTCTCCAAGGCCAACAGCCTTTCGGAGCTCCATTGTTGCGTCGTTGATTGGTACTCCGTGACCTGTTTTTATAACGAATGATCCAACTGCCTTGTGTGCTGGTGCCATGAATCCTGCTTTGGCTGCTTCGTTCCTTGCAAGTTTCACGACATCCACGATTCTGACCTTACGTGGGCACCTTTCCTGGCATGCGTAGCATGTTGTGCACATCCAGAGGGTTGGATCTGAGATTATTTCATCCTTTAATCCAACATTAGCCTTCCTTATTATCTGTCTTACCCTGTAAGGGGTTCTTCTTCCAGATGGGCAGGATCCTGTGCATGTACCGCACTGGAAACAGTATTCCAGACTGTCACCGCCTGCGGCCTTTATTTTTTCGGAGAACTCCTTGTCAATATTACCCTTTCTGATTATGTTTTCTTCTCTCTGCAGTAGGGTCATTATATCACTCCTTTCGCTTTTCTCCTCTTCCTCCTCTGATTCCTCTTCAGAATCAGAATCCTCCGAAGAGTTTTCATCCTCAACTACCTCCTCATCTTCATGGGAGGTTTCAGCAGTTTCTTCAGATTTATCCTCCTCAACATCTGCAGTCACAGGTTCTTCAGCTGATGCTTCCTCAGAGGCCTCCACAGGTTCTTCAACCTTTTGAGGTTCCTCTGATTTTTCTGTTTCTGCAGCTTCAGAGGGTTCATCTGAAGATTTTTCTTGAGGTTGAGGTTTTTCTTCCTGTTTAATGGACTCTGTTGGGGTCTCTGTTTTCTCTGGCTCCTCTGTTTTACTGTCCTCTTCCTTCTTCTCACCCATCAACATTTCTTTTAGGCGTTTTAGAACTGACATTGTTTTCACACCCTGAAAGATCCCTGGTTAGCAAACCTCAGATTTTTCTTATTAGACTGTGATTTTTATGGGTATATAAAGATTCCTAAAATCTGCCACTGTGTAACCTTTAAGGTGACACCTGATGATTGTATCCCCGGATACCTGTAAGTGGCAGACGCTACAGGCAATGAACAAACTGTAATGGTTAAGTAATCCCTGAATCCAAGTAATTAACAGACGGTGTAAGCAATGAGCAAGACTGAATACCAGATAAAATTACATGACGGACCCGGAAGGCTTGGTCTTCTCGGAGATTCTGAAACGCCTCTACTTGTTAAATATGAAAGGATGGATATCGCCCCATATGAAACCATCCCGCACAATGTACCGCGGGAAATCGCAGAGTGGGGTGTCAGTGAAACCCTGGAGATGGCCTCTGAATCCGATGCAGAATACGCATTCATACATGGATCCCGCTACACTGACCTCAGAGTAAGATGTGCCCTTGAACTTGAGGAGATCGGTTTCAGAAAACTCGTAGTGGCAAATATGGATGAACTGCTCCAGAGACCCATGGATATGGTTCGAATTCTGACCGGGATACGTGAGGCCATAAAACCTGAGACCATGCTGTGTTCAACATTCACCCCTCCCGCTTTCATCCCCCTCCTCGCATATATGGGTGTGGATGTGTTCTCAGATGCCGCAGCAGAGTTCTATGGTATGATAAACGTTCTGCTCACAGAGACCCATACCTACCCACTGAACACCTACAGGATCTACAGTTACAGCAGAGAGGAACTGATTGAAAGGAACAGGCTGACACTTGATCTTGTGCTGCGGGAGGTCCGTGAACACATAAAGAATGGTACACTGCGGAACCTCGTCGAGGAGCGTGCCGCCTCCTCGCCCCAGAACATGTCTGCACTCAGAACACTGGACCATGAAATGCAGGAATTCCTCCAGAAGTACACACCCCTCTACTGATAGGGGTTTTTTTCAGTGCCCTGGTGTCGCTATTATAAGATAATGGTAGGGTCCTGCATCCTCCACGGAATCCACAGTGAAGCCATGGTCTTCAAGTATCTCGATGACCTCATCCTCCGATAACCTCAGATCCATGTGTGGCCCCGGAGTTCCCGCTACCTTTTTAAAATCAACCACCACCAGCCTTCCCGTCCCGCTGAGGAGTCTTTTGACCTCTGACATCAGTGGTTCAACCTCGCCGTTGACCACTATCCCATGGAAAACGTTGGCCATGAAGTAAACATCAACCACCCCATCGGAAACCGGCAGTCTATGGGTTATATCTGCAACCAGAGGTACTATGTTACTCCTTCTACCTATCCTGGACCTCAGTTTCTCAACCGATTCTGGATATATATCAACCGCAATGACCATTCCCTCATCACCAACAGCAGATGCCGCTTCAAGAGAAATAAAGCCATCACCACAGCCAGCATCAAGAAAAGTGTCCCCAGCCTTCAATGGAAGCATATCAATGAGCTTTTTAGCATCTATGAGGTCCCTTGTCGATTTACCCGCATCGACATGAATCTTCCGGACCATATTAACCCCATATTATGTTTCTCTTTTCCTATGTAAAAGTGTTCGCAATCCGGATCCACTTAACACCCCCTTCATTACACTGTAACTAGTTAACACCAAGAACATGAAGTGTTCCAGACACTGAGGCACTTATAAATAGGTGCCCGGAGAGAATTATTAAATGGTGTTTTAATATGATAGAGAAGATGGAGCTCACCATGACAAACGGCACGGTGCACCACTTCAAGAGGGGGGAGTTTGGGGTGGAAAATATAAAGGTTGATAAGGAGAAGTGCTTTATACTGGTGAGCTTCTCTGAGAGGGAGTTCGGTAAAAGGGAGATAATAATACCCCTACAGAACGTTGAAAAGTGCGAATACCTCCTCAGGTGATGTGAAGATCAGATTATCATTCCCTCCACAATGGAGCGGGGCGCGCCTGCAACCTCAACAAGGTACTCGGCCTCTATGAAGTGGAGCCCCGCCGGGACAACAAGACAGTGAAGTGGATTCCCAAAGTCCTCCTTAAGAAGTGATGATATTGCATCAGCCCTCACCAGGGGCCTTTCAGAGCCGGCCCTTGCAATTACAACTGCCAGGGTCTTTTCATTGATTGCGTCATCACCAAGTTTCTCTGATGCCATGAGGAGGTATTCAAGGCCCTCATTTGCAGTCATGTACCTCCTTTTATGGGCCTCTATATCAAGGAGCACCAGTGAATGTGAATCCCTCTCAAGGTTATCCCTTATATTAACGTAGGGGGAGGTTGGGAAGTAATTCTCTGATGTGAACGGTATTGTAATTATCCTCCCGAACTTGTAGGCCTGCAGCCCTGCAAGGCCCGGTGCAGCGGATATTATGGATGATGCATGAATGACCCTTGTCTCCACACCCCTCCTCCTTGCGTCCAGGATCAGTTCCGTATGGGTGGTTGCAACGAGGGGATCCCCCGGGACAAGGAGTGCCACATCGGATTTTTCTGCCTCAATGAGTGGTATCCTTTCCTCCTCGATTTCCTCTCTGCGCAGTATATTTATATTCTTACCGGTTAACTCCTCAATTGCAGATAAACTGGTCCCCTGAAGGATTGCGGTGTAGAATTCGGCGTAAACCCGGTTACAGGCCTTTAAGGCCTTCAGCCCCTTAACTGATATATCACTTTCATCGTAAAGTCCAAGTCCAATTATGTAAAGCATCTCTCACCCTCTCAATAATATCATAACGTTATTTTGATATAATGTTTCAGAAAAACCAGTATATAAGTGGCTTAAAGTGTAACAGGAAGTTCACCATGAAGGGTTTAAAGGTTCCAAAGAAGAACGCCAATGATATAATCAGGATTTTAACTGAGAGGTCTCTCCTGAACAGGGATTACAGGATAAAGAGGGATGAAAACCATGTTTACATACCCCTTATCGACACTGGGGTTGCAGGGGAATTTGATGATGTTGAGGTCATAGATGATGTGTTTGAGAGAAGTAAACGATCCCCGAGAAGTTTTACTGACATGCTGAAATCCAGGATCCCTGAGGATGCACTTGCATCCATCAGACGGTCCTTTGATATAATAGGTGATACCGTTATCCTTGAAATACCAGAGGAGCTCCATGAGTACAGGCATGCAATAGGTGAGGCTGCCCTGAAATTCACGGGGAGGAGTGCCGTTTACATGAAGAGGAGTGGGGTGAAGGGTGTTACAAGGACGAGGGAACTTGAACTCATTGCAGGTTCTCCTGTATCTGAAACCATCCATAGGGAGTACGGAAGCCGCATAAAGGTTGATATAAGGAGTGTGTACTTCAGCCCCCGCCTTGCCAATGAGAGGGAGATCGTTGCCAGACAGGTGAAGGAGGGGGAGGTTGTCCTTGACATGTTCGCAGGTGCCGGGCCCTTTGCAGTTGCAGTTGCAAGGCATGGGAAAGCATCAAGGATATATGCGGTTGACATAAACCCCGCTGCCGTTGGTTACATCAGAGAAAATGCCCGTCTGAACCGGGCAGAGGACATGATAGTCCCTGTTGAGGGCGATGTGAGGGAGTTCCTGGAGGATAAGGAGTGCCTTGCAGACCATGTGATCATGAACCTCCCGGGAACTGCCTGTGAATTTCTTGATGACGCCATCCGGGCTGTCAGGGATGGGGGCATCATACACTACTATGAATTTTCAAGGGACTTTGAAACCCCTGTGAAATGCCTGAAGGACGCCGCAGCGCCCTTTGAAGTGGAGATCCTGGATAGGAGAAGGGTGAAGTCAAGGAGTCCCGGTGTGTGGCATATTGGCATCGACGCCAGAATAAAAAAGAGGTGAAATCAGAACGGCTCCACTAAGAACAAACCAACATTATACCCTAAAAGAGCTGAAATCACAATGGATCCACGATACCCTCCTCTGTTATGATGCCGTCTATAAGATCAGAGGGTACTATGTCAAAGGCGGGGTTGATGGCCTCTGTATTTTCAGGGGCTATCCTGCAGCCACCATAATAGAGAACCTCCTCAGCACCCCTCTCCTCTATCTCAACATCATAAATTGAATTTTCCCTGTCAAAGGTGCTGAGGGGTGCTGCAACATAAAAGGGTACATTGAACCGTTTTGCCGCGAGTGCAACCATGAGTGACCCTATCTTGTTTGCCACACCACCCTCTGCCACACGGTCAGCGCCTATTATAACCTTATCTATCATTCCCCTCTGCATGAGGTACCCTGCTGCAACGTCCGCTATCAGTTTAACAGGTATGCCCTCCTGCTGCATCTCCCAGACACTCAAACGGGCACCCTGCCCCACTGGTCTCGTCTCATCACATATGACCATTACATTCTTTCCCTGATCCCTGGCGGCCCTCACAACGCCAAGGGCCGTTCCGTAGTCAACACAGGCAAGGGCACCTGCATTGCAGTGGGTTAAGATTGTATCGCCATCATGGATTATGCTGGCCCCATGAGCCCCTATGGCCCTGTTGGTCTCCATATCCTCCCTGTAAATCTTCAGAGCCTCATCAAGTGGGGAACCAGCTTTCATAACACGTTCCACCGCCCAGAAAAGGTTCACAGCAGTTGGCCTTGACGACCTTATCTCCTCTGCAGCAATTTCAGTGTCCTCGCCTGCAAGGTCTGCCAGGGCAACTCCAAACGCTGCTGTTACCCCAATAGCCGGGGCTCCCCTTACAACCATGTTTTTTATTGCATATATGACGTCCCGGTAGTTTTCACACTGAAAGTACTCCAGTGAATCGGGAAGTTTTCTCTGATCTATAAGGATGAGTCGATTATCCTTCCATTCCAGTGTCTTCATGGTTATCACAGGATTTTCAGTAGTGGCTCGCGGGTGTCATGTCAAGGTGCTTGTCGGCACCCTTTTTGCCTGGAATGCCGTAGGCGTCTGCCCTGCACTGTGTGCATGCCCTGAATACGGGTATTATCTTTTCAACCTCGTTGCGGACCCTCTCGATCTCTTCACAGGTTGGCCTTGGGTAGTCCTTCATCTCACCCATCGGTATGAGTGGTATAACGTTCATGAGGGAGGCTCCCCTCCTTTTAACCTCCCTTGCAATGTCGACTATGTGTTCATCGTTGAGGCCAGGTATGAGTACACTGTTGACCTTAACAATGATACCCTTCTCTGCAAGTTTCTCTATGCCCTCAAGCTGGTTCCTTGAGAGAACCTCGAAGGCCTCCCTTCCATGGTAGACCTTATCCCTGTAGATCACAAAGGAGTATATCTTCTCACCTATATCAGGGTCAATGGCGTTCACGGTTACTGTGACAGTGTTAACACCAATCTCTGCCAGTTCATCAGCCTTATCTGGGAGAAGCAGGCCATTGGTGCTGAGGCATTTAAGGAGGTCCGGGAACTTCTTACTGGCCTTTTTGAAGAACTCGAAGGTCTCCTCATTTGCAAGGGCATCGCCGGGTCCTGCAACCCCTATTACACTTATGGGCATCTCTTTCTTAACCTTCTCAACGTGCTTTACTGCATCCTCGGCTGTCATGATCCTTGCAGTGACTCCAGGCCGTTCTTCGCATTCGCTGATATCCCTTGTGCAGAATTTGCAGTGGATATTGCAGCGGGGTGCGATGGGCAGGTGGATCCTTCCAACCCTGTCATGCAGTTTCTCATTGAAGCAGGGGTGCGCCTTTGTTATGTGGGCAAAGCGTGTCTGTCTCTGGTCAGGCATGTTTTCACCTCATATCGTCTATTATCTCCCTGGCCTTTAAAATCCATTCATCCCTGAGCACCTCATCGGTACATACAAGGGCTATTATGTTATCCTCTGAAAGGTCCCTTATAACCCGGAATCCCTCTGGTATTATACGGAATATTGCATCGTATACCCTCTTCCTGAGGTTCATTGAGGGGTCGTGAACCGTCATTCCACGGATATCAGAGATGGGGTCCTCAACCACCACCTCAAAGCGGGATGGCTGCCGTACCCTGCCACGTCCCTGTGTCTCCCAGAGCCTTTCAAGTAACTGTGGAAGGTACGTTTCATCCCTTATCCTCAGGTGGACTGCACCGGTGGCCTTATCCACCTCCATCTCAGCCATGTCCTCAAGGTAAATCGGCTCAGAGGTCCTCTGTGTCTTAACCGCTATGATGAATACCGGCTCTCGAGGATCAACCCATATCCTCAGATCATCCACCGCCCTTACAAGCTGGAGATCCTGTAGAACCTGGCGGGCTATTATCTCATAGACCTCTGCACCCCTGGGGTCGTAGCACTCAACATTTATCCCCATTTTAACCCTCGCTGATGTCTTTCATGCCGGAAACAAGGAGGGCCGCTCCAACTGCGCCTATGTGCTGTGAATAGGGGGGTACGATAACATCGATACCACCCAGGATATCACTTACTGCCTTAACAAGGCCCTCTATAAGGGATGTTCCACCCACCTGTATGAGGGGTTCTCTCACATCTATCTCCTGGAGCTGCTGTTCATATACCTGTTCAGCCACAGAGTGGCATGCAGCTGCTGCTGCGTCCTCCCTTGAAACTCCCGCTGCAAGTGCGGTTACAAGGTCCTGTATACCAAAGACTATGCAGTAGCTGTTGAGCATCGCCTTCCTGTAGTCACCCTTCAGTGCCAGACCACCAAGTTCATCTATCTCCACTCCAAGCCTCCTGGCTGTTATCTCCAGGAAACGTCCTGATGCACCGGCGCAGATACCCCCCATGGTGAAGTTGTCGGGTATGCCATCGTTTACTGTTATGACCTTGTTGTCCATACCCCCTATATCAAGGACCGTTGCCTCCCCCTTCTGGTGGTCTGCAAGGAACACGGCACCCTTGGAGTTTACACTCAGCTCCTCCTGTATGAGGTCGGCCCCGTAATGTTTACCTATGGTTAACCTGCCGTAGCCTGTGACTCCTATCCCATCAAGGTCCTTGAGTGTGTAGCCTGTACCTGCCAGGGCCTCCTCTATACCCTTCTCTGCGGAGCCAAGTACATCGGTTGTGGGGAGCCATCCTGTCCCTATGACCTCGTTATCCTCCATCAGAACTACCTTGGTGGTTGTTGAACCTGAATCGATTCCAAGGGTGAGGCCCTCCTGTTTCTCCCTTGCAAGTATGCTCTTCCTTGCCACTATTGTGGAGAGTGCCTCCATACGTATGAACAGCTCATCGGCCTTTGTTCTCTCTGTGAAGGAGTAGGTTACAACAGGGAGCCTTGTGTTCTGCTGTATGAACCTCCTTATCTCGTTCCTTACAAGGGCCCCCTCTGCGCATCTGAAGCATGTTGCTATGAAAACCGCGTCGGCATCTGTTTTGCCCTCAACGATTGACATTGCCCTTGCTATCATGAGTTTTATGCTTGAACTGGCGCAGTTGAACCCAAATTTTTCATAGGCCTCGTCTATGTAGTCAAGGTCGGCCTCGGGGATCACTATTTCGGCCCCGAAAGTCCTCGCTGCCTTTTCAATTTCCTTCTGAACACCGCTGTAGTCGGTTCCGCATGAAATCTGGGCTATTTTAACCATTTTGAGCCTCCAGTTCGTCCAGGAATTTGTTTATCCTGTTAACTACATCTATTGTCTCTTCCCTTGTTGTGGGGTATTTAAGTTCAAGTGTGGGTATGCCCTTCTTTCTGAGCTGGAATACGCAGAGTTCATTGGTCCTTGCGCATCCTATGCATCCAAAACCAAAGGGGGCCTCCTCCATTATTATGGCGGCATCCGCCTCCTCTATGAGGGGTCCCAGGATTGCCATTCTCCCCCGCACACCTGAGGGAACCTCTATTGCCGCGTACTTCAGGCCCTTTATTGGGTCCTCCTCGGTTATGTTAAAGGGTGGTGAATCGATTTCAGGATCTGTGACCTTCTTTCTGATTTCCTTCTGGATTACAAGGGGCTCATGTCCCCTTCTTTCAACAAGATCTGCAAGTATAAGTGAATTCGGTGGAAATATCGCTATTTTCAATAGAATTCCCCCCTGTCTTCCTCCTGGGGTCTTCTGGCTATTTCAACCATGTCCGTGAAGAGACCCTTTGTGGCATCAACTATTCCCACTGCACAGAGTACCTCGCCCTTCTCCTTCAGCGGTACCACGACCACGGGTATTCCCTTGTAGGGTCCCCTCGCAGGTGTCTCCCTTGCTATCTCCCCTGATTCAAGGACCTTTTCAAGTACGGGTCCAGTGTAGCTGTCATCGATCACCTTGCCGTCCTCTATTCGAAGACCCTTTGCTTCCCGGCTCCTTATTGTGAGGGGAAGACGACTTACAAGTTCATGTATACACATTCCAAGTTCCTTGAGTTCCTCTCCAGTGGATGATGAAGTTATTTTCATTTTGATCAGCCCTATGTTTTCTGTCTGGATTTCAGACTCCTCTCAACTACATCGCGGAATTCATCAACAGAAACCTTCTCCTTTTTTTCGGGTTCGGCCTTCTGGGGCCTTTCAAGGGCCTCACCCACGTATCCGAGTAGTTTGAATTCCTTTTCAAGCTGATGGTAACCCTCCCTGGCTGCCCCTCTGTGTCCTCTGCATCGCCTGGGGTCCCCAGGAGGGAACCCCCTCTCCTTTGTGAATATGTTGGCCGGGTCCAGGCTGCGTATTTTCCTGACAGCCTCCATCACAGTCTCTGTGTCCCCATGAACCAGCGCACCGTAACATGTTGATTTTATGGTCAGTGGCAGTCCAAGAAGGTGGAGCCTCTGGATGAGTTCAGAGGAGCTCAGCCTTGATGATGGCCCAAGTATTATCATTCTTGTTGATTCCTCATGGTTTTTTTCTTTCCCGGACATACACCGTATCCCCCTCTTTGAATTTTTCAACATTTTCAAGGCCCTCTGTGATTCTGCCTATTATGTTGGTGCCGTTGAATGGTTCCCCTGTTGGGCCGTATTCATCGTTGTCCTCGAGTCTAACACCAACCATACCTATGTGTCTCCTTGACATGTTTGTTATACCAATGCTGCCCTTTTTAACGCAGTTTTCAGGTGTTTTCTCAGGTACAAGGCCCTTTGCCAGGGATCTGTCACCCTCAAACATCACCACCTTCATGCCGGGGAAGGCGAAGTGTACCTTGAGGGATCCTATGGGTGTGTCGATGAGGCCTGTGAGTCTGCGGAAGTACCATGAGGATCTCGGTGCATCAGGGTCAAGTTCAACCTCCAGGATTTTATCCGCCTCTATGCCCACTGTTCTGACCCTTCCTTCCTTAAGTATGTCCATGGTGTATGGTGGGTCCTGGGCCACAACGATTGCATCGTCAGCCATTATCCCATCCCTTATCTGCTCAACACCGTAACCCTTAAGGTACTCCTCTGCATCCTTCTGGGTCATGGATACTGTCATTATCCTGCCGGGTTCGCACTCCACTGTGATGTGGTCTCCTTCCCCTGCTATATCCACCAGTTCCATTCCATCTGTAACGTGTCCTATGAGGTTGTGGGATGGTGTCGAAACCCTGTCCTCCCTGTATATGTAAACCCTTCCAGCACCCCTTCCTGTATTTCGAAGGGTGACAGTACCCCTGTCTCTCTTTGCTATTTTTTCAGGATCCTTTTTTATTCCCTGGAGGGAGTAGAAACCTATGAATGAGTTGGCCTCATAGTCGACCCTCAGTTTCCCCTCCTCCACCATTGTGAAGAAGTGTTCAACAGACTGGGGGGACTCGTGGGATGGTTTTACCTTAACGTGGGTGAATATCTGGTTTCCATCCTCAAGTGGTGTTTCAAGGTCTGTCACCGCGGCGCTCTCAACTATGCTTTTTCTCTCAACCACCGGTTCAACTGACCTTATCACGTCGCGGTCTGTCAGTCTCTCAATGGTTCTTATGCCGCCGGTTACCCTTGCAAAAACACCTCTGTTCTCATCGGGGGCGCCGTATACTGATGAATGGGGGTCCCTGGAGATTATTATGTGGGTTGAATCCGGGCTGAACCCTGAAAGACTCATTATAACCTCATTCTCGTCGTAGAAGTATTCCTTCCTTGACGGCTCCAGTTCTGTTTTTATGGGTCCCATTGAAATCTCAGATGGAGTTGTCCACCTTACACGGAGGTTTTCAAGGTTGCTGTAGACCTCCCTCCATGTCTCAACGATTTCAGGTGCTTCCTCAGGGAGCAGTTCAATCAGGATGCTTCCTGCTGTTGTCTCGATCCGGTATGTATCAATTGTCCTTTCAAGTTCCCTTGTGCCGCTTATGAGACCCACAAGGGCGCCTTCCACGTAGGGGGCTCCTGTAGTATCAATGGCATCCCTCACCGTCGCCCCCTCTGGAAGTTCAACCTCCACTCCATTAACCTTAACAAACATCAGATCTCCCTCATATCTTTTCTTCCATCACACCTGTTATGATGTCCCTTTCAAAGTCAAAGAGAACCCTTTCATCATTATCATGGACTAAGTGGAGTTTCCTGTCGGATATTATCTCCCCGGCGTCTGATGCGGTTATTCCGGCAGACTCGAGCAGTTCAATACATTCAGCAACATTTTCTGGGCGTGCTGTCAGCACAAAACCTGAGCCAGGGTACATTCGAAGCCAGTCCTCCCACTTAACTGATCTGTTACGTGGTATTGATTCCAGTTCCACCCATGCACCCACATCCGATGCCTCAAGCAGCATCCCCAGTGTTCCAAGTGTCCCGGGGTTGCTTATATCCTTACCTGCGGTTACCAGCTTTCTTTCTGCAATGACCGACATTATCTCAATCTGGAACTGCACCTCCTCAGGTGTTTTATGGGTGGTTGTGTCCCAGTTCAGGGAAAATGATGGGTGTGGCCTTCCATCAAGATCTATGCCCACTATAACCCTATCGCCGGGTTCTGCGTCGCAGCTTGTTATGAGCGCATCCTCAGATGCTATACCTGCAATTGAAACATCCAGTGCATCGTAGGGTGTGTCAGGGTGCACGTGGCCCCCCACCATTGGGACTCCAAACTTCTCTGCCCCCTCCCTTATACCCTCCATTACACTGTAACAGGTATCCCGTGAGTTAATTGAGAGAACATTGACCATGCCCACGGGTTTGCCGCCCATGGCTGCAATATCGTTAACATTAACAAGTACCGAACAGTAACCGGCCCAGTGGGGGTCAGCCTCCATCAGCCGCCCCCATATTCCATCCGCTGCCAGTAAAAGAAGTTTTCCGTCGCCGATCCTGATGGCCGATGCGTCATCACCGTAACCGAGATGTGTTTTTCCCGAGACACTGTATGCATCATTAAGAATAGAAACTATATTCTTTATTGGCCGTTTTCTTGTTACACCCTCAAAATTTTTAAGGGAATGGACGATATCATCTAAATCCAATTCCACACCTCTTTTTATCGGTTTAGGTGTATCTCACGGTGTAGCTTGCACCTATATTATCTATAATCTGTAGTAAATCCCTTTTAAAAGTTTCCAAATCATTGGTTTCAATGGTGTCTTTACCCCTGAAGAGCTCCCTGTGGATTCTTTCACCGACTATATCGTCCCATCCCCCCTCAAACTCTATTATGATGGAATCTGCGCATTTGAAGCCCTTTTTAACCACCCTATCTATATCCCCATCTGTTATCCCTATTATGGGAACATCGAACCTGTAGAGTATGTCTGCAGCCACGAGCGTTGTGTCATCTCCAACCGTGACAACAAGATCCGAGTCATGTAGTGTGTATATATCCTCTGCAGCGTGGTTTAAGAAGGAAACCCGGTACTTCTTTTTATTATTCTCCCTTACCTTCACCTTTCTGGGTCTTACCTCGGAGCGGCGGAGAAGTCCCGTCTTTACAACCGCATCCTTCAGGTTAACCCTTCCAAGTTTTTCAACACCGTGTTCCTTTATCTTCCCCCCTATTATCTCACTGATCACTCCGTCCTCTGCAACAAGGGTGACGTCGTCTGATGTTGAGACCCCCACAACTATACCATTTACGAATATGTTCTCATTCTCTGAGACACCCACGAGTCTCCTGTACTCCCTTCTGTCAGGTTTCTGTTCACCGCATGGTTCTCCATGGAAGATCTCCCTGCATACCTCCTCTGGATCCACCATTTCTAGTTCAAGTTCATGTGCCAGTTTCTCTGCGAATGGCTCGGCCTCCTTCTTCCAGGCCACAACACTCCCATCGGGTTCACCGGGTCTTTCTATCTGAACAACTGGCGGTTTTTTTTCTGATCTCTGGAAAACCTTGTATCCAAATCCGTGCCCTGTGATACGGGACTTTCCGTAGTTCATAATGACAACGATGTCGGCGCCCTCATCTGCAAAGAGGTCAACCGATTCACTTGGCAGCCTCTTCTCTGATATGTCTATAACATCCTCAAGGTGGGCGTCATAGACCGCGGTCCTCCCCATGGTGCCCCCGAGTCTTGCCCTGACCTCCCCATATTTTTTTAGAAAATCTATGAGTTCTGCTGCGTATCCTGAGTCAACTATCTGCGGTCCGTGGACAACCACGCCTATCCTCATAATATCACCTGAGCTTCCTGCAAGATCCCCTCTAACGGTGGGATCTGTATCTTTTCTTCTTTATCTCTGAGCCACATATCTCACATTCCTCAAGCTCGTAGTCCTGAGGGTACACCCTCCTGCATCCGATGCATATCTTCCTCCACTGATAGGTCTCCTTTATACCTGATGTGAGGACACTGCTGAAATCTATTCCAAGAATTCTGAGGGTGTTCTGTATTGTATAGTCATCGGTGATTACAGTTACCCCTCCCCTCTTTTTGAGTGAAACGGCAAGTCCTATA
The DNA here is from genome assembly GCF_022014235.1 of Methanothermobacter sp. K4. NCBI lineage: Archaea > Methanobacteriati > Methanobacteriota > Methanobacteria > Methanobacteriales > Methanobacteriaceae > Methanothermobacter > Methanothermobacter sp. K4. The sequence goes on along the minus strand of NZ_JAKLTD010000004.1, from coordinate 90,538 downwards.
ACCTCCCTGTCTGTACTGGAGAGTCTCATGGCATCCCCTGATCTGCTGGTGACCTCATCCACCTCCCTCATGCTCTCAGGGTCAGGTTCGATTATTTTGAGTCTGCCATCACTGAGTGCCCTCTCAAGAACCATGACCGATTTGAAGTCCCTTATCTCATCTGTTACAGACTTCACGGTGTAGTTTTCAGTGCCCTCAGGTATGTATCCATTTATGAATGCAGATGCATCAAGAACCCTCTTCATTAAGACCACGTATTAATCAGAGATTATAATATAATAAGTTTCCATTTTTCAGTTTGGTGAAGCATGGTAATAAATTTACCCTCATATGAGTGGATATTCAGGGCTGGGATTTCATGTGTTTCTGTAGGAGAACCCCAGATGCACCCTATCACCGAACATGTGGATAATCTAACATGTGAAAAAAAGTATTACATCAAATTTCTGTAAAATCCCTTAAAACCGCTATTTTCATGTTTAGATGATTTAAAAACCCTTAAATCCAGTTAAAGGTCCCTTAGAACGGTTGAGCCAATCTAACGAAAACTTTATAAATAGTGGTGTCAATATATAGTAAACGGGTAGGGTCCAGGACTTTTAAACTTATTCTGGTCTTTTAAATTGGAATTGAAACCGCCTCCAATCCAATATCAAACCCTACCCAGACCAAACCGCCATAAATTTTTATTACTCTTCTCTCCCTGTCAGAAACGTGAATATACTCATTTTCGCTTACAGAAAAACCAAAAGACTTATAAATAGCGCCCACAATAAATAGCATGTTACATCCACAGTTTATTATTAAAAGACCGGTTGATTGATATGAAAAGTGCCAGCATGGAGGAGCACAGAAGGTCAGCTCCAGAGGACATAATCTGCGGTGTCATCACCCTCAGTGATTCAAAATATGATGAATTCCAAAAAACCGGTGAAATACCCGAAGGTGACCTATCAGGCAGGAAACTCATAGAGGCGCTTTCTGAAAGTTATTCTGTTAACGAATACCGTATAATACCCGATGACAGACATGAACTTCTATCTGCAGTTGATGATATGATAGATAAGGGTATTGACGTTATATTTACCACAGGCGGCACAGGGATCGGAAGTAGAGACATAACAGTGGAGACCCTAAGGGATATCTTTGAAAAGGAACTGGATGGTTTCGGTGAAATATTCAGGCACCTCTCCTTTAAAAAGCTGGGAGCAGGGGCAATACTCAGCAGGGCAACAGCAGGTGTATACAGGAAAACACTTATATTCGCACTTCCAGGGTCCCCCAACGCTGTGGAACTTGGAATTGAAATTGCTGTCCCTGAACTCGGTCACCTTGTTAAGCACCTCAGGGAATAAATATGTTTTCTGAAAGATGCTCCGAGGATCTTGCATCATTTGATTGCCTTTCATAACACAATCATTGTATTAACTGTATTCATTGATTGCT
>NZ_JAKLTD010000004.1:19794-88995 GCF_022014235.1 Methanothermobacter sp. K4 | reverse complement strand
GCTTAGAACGAATCGGATGCCCACGGCTTTCATAACACAATCATTGTATTAACTGTATTCATTGATTGCTTAGAACGAATCGGATGCCCACGGCTTTCATAACACAATCATTGTATTAACTGTGAAAGCAGATTTTCTCAAATATGCTGATACTCTGTAGAAATCAGAAAAATCAAAAAATAGGGTTAATTATCACAGATCTTCCCTGTTGAAATCAGAGATCGATATCAGCGGTATGAGTTCAATACCCCTCTTTTTGAATTCATCAACCGCCCCCTCCTCACGGTCAACCACAACAAATGTCCTCTCAACCACCCCCCCATTTTCCTGAATTGCCCTCACGGCCCTGAGGAGTGATCCTCCAGTTGTTGTGACGTCCTCCACAACAGCGACCCTTTCGCCGGTGTTCAGTTCACCCTCAATGAGTTTGGAGGTTCCATAACCCTTTTTTTCCTTCCTTATCATGAGGAGGGGTTTTCTGGAGTAAAGGGACACTGCGGTAGCAATGGGGACTGCGCCCAGAGCAGGGCCCGCAATCCTGTCTGCGCCCTCAACCTCACCCTTTATGAGCCTCGCTATCACATCAAGGACCTCAGGGTCGGTTATAGCGCGCTTGATATCAACGTAATAATCACTTTCCCTTCCTGATGAGAGGACAAATTTACCCCTCTGAATGACATTTCTCTCTGAAAGAAGTTCTATGAGTGTCTCTCTGAGTTTCTTCTGATCTTTGACCTGCATAATTTACAGACCCCCAGTTCCGCACTGTAACAACCTGCACATACCATTGATCCACACAGCCTGCAGGTGTGGAGAAAGTCTGCCCTGCCACAGAGGCTGCAGATCCCCTTAAGCTGCAAGGACCTTCACCCTGTTATTCCTCGCCGCCCCTGAGGAGTATCTTGTCACCTATCTTTTTAACCATCTCGTAGGGAACTATTGTCTCGCCCTTTGATAGCCCAAGACCCTCTGATATTCCACCCTTTCCAAGGACAAGTGCCTCTATTGTCTGGGATTCTATGTCAACCTCAACGTCCTTTACCTTGCCTATCACTGTTGCTGAACTGTCAAGAACCTCTTTACTGATTATTTCTTCAACTATCCTCATGGTACCACCATTCAGTCACTGTATTATTATTGTTCTCATGGGTATTTAAAATTTTAAATGCGCTGAACCAAAACCTTTTTATATAATGAAGTTCACTATCTTCTTTTTCTTACATGAATATACTTTATTCTCTGGAGGCATAAAACCAATGAAAAAAGCCCTGGAAATATTCTGGAATGACATCAAGACCGTTAAAAACAGTCCCGTGGTGCTATTCGTCATTGCAGTGATTATCTGTATCCCTGCACTGTACGCAGTTTTCAACATACAGGCAACCCTCGACCCCTACTCCAAGACATCCAACATCAAGGTTGCGGTGGTCAATGAGGACAGTGGAGTGAATTTTGAGGGTGAAAAGCTCAACGTGGGTGCAGAATTCGTGGATGAACTCAGGAATAACCGGAACTTCAACTGGCAGTTCGTTGATCGTTCAGAGGCCATGAATGGACTCAGGGAAGGGGACTACTACGCCGTACTTATAATACCAGGAAACTTCAGCTCAGACCTCCTGTCCATCAAGAATGGCACCCCGAGGCAGGCCAGCATTGAGTACATAGTGAATGACAAGCTGAACCCTGTGGCTCCACGAATAACAAACGCAGGGGCAGATGCACTTCAGGCAAAGATAAACAGTGAAGTCGTTAAGACCATTGACGGAATAATATTCGGTAAGATAAGCAGTGCCGGTGAACTTGCAAGGGCAAACAGGGATGATATCCTCAGGGCAAAGAAATTCATCAGTGAACTCAATGGAAACCTTGGTAAAATCGATGAAACCCTCAGCACGGCAAATTCAGACCTTGAAAAGGGTCAGAACTTCTGGTCAGGACTGAAGAGTGATCTGCCAGAAATTCAGGAAAACGCAAACTTTGTGAAGGAGAAATACAGTCTACTCGAGAGTTACATTGGAAACGATCCGGCGAAGGCCCTGTCAACAGTCCAGTCCATGGAGTCCCATCTTTCAGAGGCCATAACCTCAATGAAATACCTGAGGGCTGTTCTGGCAAGTTTATATTCCGCCACCGGGGATCCGAAGTTAAAAACAGCGATGGACCAGATAGACGCCAATATCCAGAAGGCCACCTCAGTTCTGGGCATACTGGAGGGTATAGAGACAGACCTCAAAACAAAGGGAACCACAGAACGCCTTGTGAAGCTCAGAGAATCCCTCGACAAGATGGACAGTGCACTGAACAGGCTCATGGATAACAGGGCACAGATAGATGCGGCCATGAGGGATGCGTCATCAAAACTGGGCATTGCAAACTCAAAGTGGCCAGTTATGCGGTCAGCAATCCAGGATGCCCATAGAAAACTTGGAATGATCAGCGAGGACGACCTCAACAGCCTTGTGAAACTGGCTGACATTGACCCCTCCGCGGTCAGGGAATACTTCAGAAGCCCGGTGAAGATGGAGAAGGAGCACATCTACCCAGTGAAAAATTACGGATCAGCACTTGCACCCTTTTACATACCCATATCCCTGTGGATAGGTGGTATTATCGCAGTTGCAATGATAAGCATGAGGGTCAAGTACGGTGAATACAGCAGCATACAGGTTTACTTTGGAAGGATGGGGCTCTTCATCATAATAGCCATCTGTCAGGCCCTTGTTGTTGCAGCCGGAGCCCTGCTCCTCCAGGTGCAGATAACAGGAAGGTTGCTGTTTCTTCTGACAGCCATCTACGTGAGCATCTGCTCCATGCTCATAATCTATTCCCTGACATCCGCCCTGGGGAACGCGGGAAAGGCCCTTTCAATAATAATCCTTGTGCTTCAGATCACAGGTACAGGGGGTATATTCCCTGTTGAACTCCTGCCGCCATTTTTCCAGGCTATCCACCCGTACCTTCCACTCACCTACGCTGTGGGTGCTCTGAGGGAGGTGGTCGGTGGTGTGATCTGGAGTATCTACTGGAAGAACATAGCACTTCTTGCCCTCTTCCCTGTGGTGACCTTTCTTATTACGGTACTTGTAAAGGAGAAAATGGATAAAAGGGCCCACTGGATGGAGAGCAAACTAGAAGAAAGCGGTCTTTTCTGATTAACCATTTTAATTTTATTTTTTGCCAGATAGACCTTATAGCTGACTTATTAACAGAATTAAAGTTGTTCTAAGAAATCTACTGTTCATATCCTGAGAATGATTTCAGAATTCTTAACAGATTAAAAGCAGTCTTTAAGAGAATTTACTGTACATACCATGAGAATGATTTCAAATAAATCGCCGAATAAATAAAAGAGGGGCCTAGAGGCCCAGTTCATCCTCTTCCATCTTCTTCTCTTCCTCTTCCCACTGGAGTTCCTCCATTATCTGCTCCTCCTCATCCTCACCGCCACGGTTCCAGTTCACAATACCATAAAGGACACAGAAAACCGTCACAAGGATACAGAGGAGGTAAGCACTCCAGACCCACGGATCAGGTATACCCAGCACCATCACAGAACCTCCACATCAGACTCCCTCGAAACACCTCTCAACATGCTCACGGGACGGTGGCTTCGTAAGAAGACTCACAACAACCATGAAGATCGCCGAAACAGGCACCCCAATCAGTATCGGGTCAACAACAGGCCAGGGCATCGAAGCTAAAACAGGACCCCCAAATATGGCCTTAGCAACCCCCAGGGCCTCCGCAGTCTTCTTATACTCAAAAAGAAGCCATAAGAGGCTCACAATGGCACCCGAAACCATACCTGCAATCGCACCCTCACGGGTAGCCCTCCTCCAGAAAATCGCCGCCGCATAAACAGAAAGGAAAGAAGCAGCACAAATACCAAAGAAAAGAGCCGTCCCCTGCGCAATTATACTCCCAGGCAGCAGATAACCCAGAACAACCGCAATCAGAACCGCAATAATAATACCACCCCTAGCTATAAGGACCGAACTATCACCCTTTTTATTCCTCAGAGTCTCATACACATCCCTTCCAATGGCGGTACCCTGCACATGAAACTGAGAACTCAGTGTGGACATTGCAGCAGAGAGCAGGGTCAGCATGAAGATGTAGGAGAACCACTCAGGCATGGCAGAATTGATAAAGACAGGTATTATCTTATCCGCATTCCCACCAGCAGCCTGAAGGGCAATTACACCGGCCTTTTTGAAGAAGTAAACATTTGAAAGGGCCCCAACCACGTATGCGCTCCAGGTCATCACGAATATGAAGAGCGCGCCTATCAGAACACCCCTGTTGAGCTCCCTGTTGGACCTCACCGTCATGAACCTCACTATTAGCTGTGGCTGGGCAAGGACACCCACACCCACACCGAGTATTATGGTTGACAGGAGGGTCCACCAGTAGGGGCTGCCATAAACAGGCATGCTGGTCCAGCCAGTTGCACCCAGAGCACTGGCCTTTGCAGGGACCAGATGAGACATACTGGTAAGGGCCTGATGAGCATCCACCACACCACCAAGAATGTAATAGGTTGACACAACAAGGAAAATCATACCCAGAAACATTATGGTCCCCTGAAGGGCATCAGTATACATCACACCACGTATACCGCCCAGGACAACATAAACAGCAACAATAACAGCCATCAATATGAGTGCTATGTTGAAGTTAAGCCCAAGGGTAGTTTCAATAAACCTTGCGGCCCCTATAAGGACCACGGATGCATAAAGTGGCATTCCCAGGAATATTATGGCCCCACCAAATGACTGAAGGAACCTGCTATCGAACCTCCTCCCCAGGAACTCCGGGAAAGTGAGGGCAGACATGTTATGACCCATCTTCCTCGTACGCTTACCAAAGAACACAAAGGCAATGAAAATACCCACAAGTATGTTGAGAAACACCAGCCAGAGTATACCCATCCCAAACACACCAGCCATACCACCAAAACCCACAATCGCCGCCGTACTTATAAACGTGGCGCCGTAACTCATGGCCATAATGTAAGGATGGGTCTTCCTACCGGCCACCATGTAATCCTCAGATGTCTCCGTCCTCCTCCAGGCCACATAACCAACATAGCCCACAAGAAGGAAGTAGACGAGAACAACGATACCCAGTACCAGAAAATCCATTCAACATCCTCCTTACGTTTATCAGTTACAATTTATAATTAACGATAATGATAATTAACATATAAGTCTTTACAGAAAGAAGACTGAGAAGAATCACATTCAAAGGAGATCAAAATGATATGGAACCCTGAAGCAGAATGCATGAGTCAGGAAGAAAAGCAGGAATTACAGCTCAGGAGACTGCAGGAAACAGTGAAAAGAGCCTATGAAAATGTGCCCTACTACAACAAACGTTTAACCGAGTTGGAGGTGTTTCCAGAGGACATAGAAACACTGGATGATATAGAGAAGCTGCCATTCACCACAAAGAATGACCTCAGGGACGCATACCCCTTCGGGATGTTTGCAGTGCCAGATGAGGATATAGTGGAGGTCCACACATCCTCAGGGACCACCGGTAAGCCCGTTGTTTCCGGTTACACCAGGAGGGACCTTGAAATATGGTCGGAGGTCATGGCAAGATCCCTCACCATGGGGATGGCAACAAAGAAGGACAGGATACAGAACTGCTATGGCTACGGGCTTTTCACAGGTGGGCTTGGTGTTCACTACGGGGCCCAGAAGATTGGGGCGACCGTCATCCCTATCTCAGCGGGTAACACCAAGAGGCAGATCGAGATAATGCAGGACTTCGGGACCACAGTAATAACATGCACACCCTCCTATGCCCTCTACCTTGCAGAGGTCCTTGAAAAGGAGGGTGTTGACATTGAAAGTCTGAACCTCAAATCAGGCATATTCGGTGCCGAGATGTGGACTGAAGAAATGAGAAATGCCATAGAGGAAAGGCTGGGCCTTACCGCCCTCAATATCTATGGCCTGACAGAGATAATAGGGCCAGGCGTCGCCCAGGAGTGTACCGAGAAGAACGGCCTCCATATCTTTGAGGATCACTTCTACCCTGAGATAATAGACCCGAAAACAAAAGAGAAACTCCCCTATGGCCGGAAGGGGGAGCTGGTACTCACAACACTCACAAGGGAGGGTATGCCAATCCTCAGGTTCAGGACAAAGGATATAACTGCCCTCAGAAACGATAAATGCGGCTGCGGCCGTACCCTTGTGAGGATGGACAGGATAACAGGTAGAAGCGACGACATGCTCAAGATCAGGGGTGTCATTGTCTTCCCATCACAGATCGAAAGGGCCCTCCTCAAGATAAAGGGTCTTGAACCACACTACCAGATAGTCGTCACAAGGCCCGAGTTTCTGGATGAGCTTGAGGTCCAGGTTGAAGCGTCCCCTGAACTCTTCTCCGATGAGGTTAAACATGTGGAAGAGGCCAGAAGGATGATAGAGAAGCATATACACAGTGAAATAGGTCTGCGTGTTAACGTTACACTTGTTGAGCCAGGAAGCCTTCCAAGAAGTGAGGGTAAAGCCATAAGGGTCATAGATAAGAGGAAATTTGATTAATGGAGGTGCCTTAAATGAAACTGAAGCAGATATCAGTCTTTCTTGAAAACAGAAAGGGCAGGCTGAAAAACGCCATTCACACCCTTTCAGAGGAGGGTGTGAACATAAGGGCCCTTTCCATTGCAGACACATCCGAATTTGGAATACTGAGAATGATAGTTTCGGATCCTGAAGCTGCCAGAAAGGCCCTTGAGGAGAAGAACTTCGTGGTAAGGGTCAACGACGTTATAGCCGTTGAGGTGCCCGATGAACCCGGAGGACTTGACGGTATACTGGGTGTGCTCACAGAGAAGGACATAAACGTGGAATACATTTATGCCTTCGTTGAAAAGAAGGGGGAAAAGGCAGTTGTTGTTATAAGGACAGAGGATGTTGATGAGGGCATAAGGGCACTTGAGGATGCAGGTATTCCTGTGCTCTCATCCGAGGATATCTACATCCTCTAAACCCTTCAAACATCGGCCACCATCAAATTCCTCACATCCGAGGATATCTACATCCTTCAAATTCTTTAAACTCACTCACAGCTAACGGCTCCAAAACCCTCATGGAATGCCCTCATGTTCACTTCCATAAGCTTCGGGGGCAGGTTATTTCTCATGGACTCTATAAGTGTCTCTTTACCCAGTGGAAACCCTCTTGTGGCCGCTGCGGCGCCCAGCATGACCATGTTGAGTGATAGTATGTGACCGGCCTCCACAGCGATTTTCTCCCCATTGAAGCTCCTCACATTACCTGCATTCTCCTTGAGAGTTTTAATTATCTCTTCCAGAGGAGGATAGGGGTGTGGGCTGTTTATCAGGTTAAATGGTGGTATTTTTGATGTATTCACAATTACACAGGCGTCTTCAGACATTTTGGGGAGTGCCCTCAGGGCCTCAAGGGGTTCGAAGGCTATTACAAGGTCAGCCTCACCCTGAGGTATGATGGACCCCCTCACATCACCGAACCTTATCTCTGTTGAGACAGCACCACCCCTCTGGGCCATCCCGTGGATCTCGCTCATGACTACATTCATTCCCTCATTCATGGCGGCCTCACCGATTATAACTGATGTCTTTATTATCCCCTGGCCGCCAACACCACATACATAAATGTTGTAGCTCATCTTTTTCCCTCCGGTTTTATGGCTCCTGCTGGACATATCTGGAGGCATATGGTGCAGCCCCTGCAGTAGAGTGGATCTATGAAGACCCTTCCATCCTCCTCAACTATTGCCGGACAGGCAAGTTCATTGAGGCATTCAAGACAGAGGTCACAGCTCTCCTCATCAACCCTTACCGGTCTTCCGCGCACAGCGCCCTCCGATAGCATGCAGGGGTATCTGGATATAACCACGGCCACAGATTCGTGCTGAAGGGCCCTCCTGATGGTTTCAGAGGATCTCCTTATGTTCATGGGGTTAACGGTCTCCACAAATTCAACACCACATGCCCTGGCCATATCCTCCATGGATATGGCAGGGGCCTCCTCCCCCATCCCATCAACAGGGAGCCCCGGGTGTGGCTGTCCGCCGGTCATCGCAGTTGTTCTGTTATCCAGTATAACCAGGACAAACCTCTGCCTGTTGTGAACAGCATTTATGAGTGGCGGTATCCCTGCATGGAAAAAGGTGGAATCCCCTATGAATGAAACTATCCTCTGGGATGTTGCAGCCGAAAACCCGCAGGCGGTACCCACACTGGACCCCATGCTGAGGAGGTAATCTGCCGCAGAGTAGGGTGGTTCTATCCCAAGGGTGTAGCATCCGATATCTGTGGGGAATATCAGATCCTCACCCTGAATACCCAGTTCAGAGGCGGCCCTCCTCACCGAATAGTACATGGCCCTGTGTGGACACCCCGGACAGAGTGCCGGGGGTCTCTCAGGTAACTCAGGCGCCCTGAATTTCTTTTCCTGGATTTTGATACCTGTAAGTCCTGAAATGGCCCTTCTCACTATGTCCTCACTGTACTCATATATCTCAGGGAGTGTGCCGTCCAGTTTTCCATGGACTTTCACATGAAGGCCCTCAGAGGCTGCGACTGCAAGTACCTCCCTCTCCATTACGGGATCCACCTCCTCAACAATAAGCACCCCTTCAAGTCCAGAGAGGAACTCGGCAACAAGACCTGCAGGGAATGGGTAGGTGAATCCCAGTTTGAGGACTGGGACATCAAGTCCAAGTGTCTGGAGTGCATCGTATACATAGTTGAAAGCCCCTCCAGATGCAATTATTCCCAGCTCAGATTTAACACCCTCATTGAATATCATATTCAGTTTTGAGGCGTCTGCAACCCTCTTAAGCCTCTTCATCTTCTCAACAAGTTCCCTGCGCATCACCCTTGCGGTTGCAGGTACAGGTACAAACTGCTCTGGATTCTTCCTGAAAAATCCCTTCGCTGGTTCAGCCCTTCTCTCGCCAGCCTCCACAACCCCCCTCATGTGTGAGACCCGGGTTGTGGTCCTTAGAAGCACCGGTATCCTGTACTCCTCAGAGAGTTCAAAGGCAAGATTCATGTATTCAAGGATCTCCTGTGGACTTGAGGGTTCAAGGAGTGGAACCCCTGCAAGTCGTGCATAGTGCCTGTTATCCTGTTCATTCTGTGATGAGAACATTGAGGGGTCATCTGCCGATAGGACAACCATCCCAGCCCTCACACCGGTGTATGCTACACTCATGAACGAGTCCGATGCAACATTCAACCCCACATGCTTCATGAATGTGAACGAGCGGACCCCCGATGCAGCGGCTGCCGCGGCGACTTCAAGTGCCACCTTCTCATTTATCGAAAATTCAAAGTAGATCCCTGCCCTCTTTGCAACCTTTGATAGGACATTCCCTATCTCAGATGATGGTGTCCCAGGGTAGGTGCTTGCGACACCAACCCCTGACTCTATTGCAGCCCTTACTGCTGCCTCGTTACCAAGTAAGAATAATCTATCGCCCCCTCTGGCGTCAAGGATATCGTCCAGTTCCATGAAATCACCTCAGAGTTTGAAATTGATCTAGTTTTTAATCTGCTGTGGATGGCCTGCAGGGCAATGCATCCCGTCAGTGCACATAGCAAACGTACTCAGAATACATCTATCAACATTTTATAAAAAATTTATCAGTTGGAATCACAAACCTTAATATGGACCATGAACAATTAGGATTCAGTTAATTCTAAATAATTTCTTCACATGATTCGGTGCGGAGATAAAAATGATAAATGTTAAGGTTTTAAGGTTTGAACCCGGTGTAGATGAGAAACCACGCCTTGAAAGTTATGATATACCTTCAAAGGATAAAATGAAGGTCCTTGATGCCCTTAAACTCATAAACAGGATGTACGATGCCAACATTGCCTTCAGAAGCTCATGCAGGGCAGGGCAGTGCGGTTCATGTGCTGTTAAGATGAACGGGGAGGTTGTCCTGGCATGCAGGGCCGAGGTGGAGAATGGGGCCATTATTGAACCTGTGGACCTCCCGGTTATAAAGGACCTCATGGTTGACAGGAGCGAAATAGAGGATAAGGTGAGGGCCATGGGGCTCTACCTCCAGTCAGAAGCCAGGGGCATCCAGAGGATCAAACCTGAGGACTACCAGGACACCAAGAAGCTGAGGGGATGCATTGAGTGTTTCTCCTGTATAAGTTCATGCCCTGTTATAAAGGAGAGCACAGAGTATGCAGGGCCCTACTTCATGAGGTACATATCAAAATTTGCCTTCGACCCCCGTGATGAGGCCGGAAGAGCCGCTGGGGGTGTTGAGGAGGGGCTCTACTGCTGTACCACCTGCGGTAAATGTGCCGAGGTATGCCCCAAGGAGCTCAATGTACCTGGGGATGCAATTGAAAAGCTGAGGGCCATGGCATGCAGAGAAGGTGCAGGGCCCCTCGATGCCCACAGAAAGATCAGAAAACTAATTTCAGAGACAGGTAGGTCCGTTGACCGTATAGGAGAGGGTTTCATTGAATCAGTGGGGAGTAAACCAGGTTCAAGGATAGGGTTCTTCACCGGCTGCCTGGTTGACTACAGGATGCCTGAGGTTGGAATGGCACTTCTGAGGGTGCTGAAAGAACACGGCTTTGAGGTCGATGTACCTGAGGGTCAGGTGTGCTGCGGATCACCAATGATAAGGACGGGCCAGCTCGATATTGTTGAGGATCTTGTTGAGAGAAACAGGAGGGCCCTTGAAGGGTATGATACCATAATAACGGTCTGTGCTGGCTGCGGAGCCACCCTCAAGAAGGACTATCCACGTTATGGTGTTAAACTGAACGTCCTTGACATCAGCGAATTCCTGGCGGACCGGATCGGGGACATTAAAATGAAGCCGGTCAACATGAGAGTGACCTACCATGACCCCTGCCACCTTCTGAGGGGTCAGGGCGTTAAACTGGAGCCAAGGAAGATACTGGAAAGCATCCCAGGCCTCGAATTTGTTGAAATGGAAAAACAGGGGCAGTGCTGTGGATCAGGTGGTGGTGTTAAATCCGGTAAACCTGAGATAGCCGAGAGCCTCGGAAGGAAGAAGGCTGAGATGATACGCAAACTCAATGTTGACGCCGTGATAACCATATGCCCCTTCTGCCAGCTCCATATAAAGGATTCACTTGAGAAGGAGGGTCTTGGGGATGTGAAGGTCATGAACATCCTTGAACTCCTCGACATGGCCTATTCTGATGACTGAAGGGGACCTGAACATGGAAGTTTACGAGCTCCTCTCCAGAAACATTGGCGTCGTCTTTGTGGAACCTGAAACCCCTGGAAATGTGGGTTTTCTTGCGAGGGCCATGAAGAACTTCGGTCTTCGAAATCTCATCCTCATAAACCCCTGCAGCCTTGAGGATGAGGCCTACTACCATGCTATGCATGCCAGGGACCTTGTTGAGGATGCCATCATCTACCCCACCCTTGATGAGATGGTGGAAAAACTTGAACCCGACTTTCTTGTTGGAACAACAGGTGTGCCTGGGGGAAGCTACAACGTTGAGAGGATACCCTTAAGGCCATCACAATTCGCCTCGGCCATTAACCCTGCATCAAGGACCTTCATCCTTTTTGGACGTGAGGGAGACGGGCTCTCAAATAGAGAGCTTGACCTCTGCGACATGGTGGTGAGTATCCCCACAGATGAAGAATACCCTATAATGAATATAACCCACGCAGCAGCAATAATATTCTATGAAATATTCAGAAAAAGAGATTTTAACTGCGAAGGACTTGAGGAGGCCTCAGGAGTTGAAAAAAAGCTTCTCGTGGATGAGATGGATGAAATACTGTCATTGATTGACCTTCCCCCCCACAAGGAGAGGGTTGCCTCGAGGGTGTTCAGGAATGTGACCGGGAGGGCCTTCATAACAGCAAGGGAGGCCCATACACTTAAGGGCGTCCTCCGGAGAATGAAAAACAGGATAAAGAAATAAAGTTAAGGGGGTCTTGGTCTGTTTTTTGGTTTAATGGACATGGTGGGTCTCATTATCCTTATCATACTCATCATCTTTCTGCCGGTCATTATCCGGATGAGGATGTTCTCGGCGGTTGAGGGAGCCATCAGGGAACTGGATGACATGGAGAGGGAAGCCCGGAAGACCATAATGGACCTCAGCGGCATCACAGATGAGGGGCTCCTGGATGATTACCTTGAGTTCTTCATAGTACCCCCCTCAGATATTGATCCATCAGGACTTGCAGATAAATTCAGGAGGCTCCTGGAGATGGGAGACCTCCGGATCAGGGAGATGGTTGAAGAACTTTCTCCAGATGCGGACAGTGAAAAAAAGGCCAGTATAGTGATGTGTATAAAGGTGACAGCGGGTATCAGGGGTATACTTAAATTTCTGAGGCATAACCTTGAACTGTCGAGGAAGACAGGAAACCTTCAGATTCTTGTTGGCCTTCAGATGAACCTTGCGCTGATCATGAGGACCGCCAGGGCATACCTGGATGGCTGCAGGGCAATATCATCATCCCTACCTCTGGGTGACGGTGCCGGCCCCCTCACAGCAGGGATGTTCATAGATGAAGAGGACAGAAAAAAACACCTACATGAAATGGTTTATGTCAGAAAAAGATTCATGAATAAGGATATTGGTATTCTGAAGCCACATGGCCCTGGTTCAAGGCTTGGAATGGTGGTGAAGGCCCTTGAGGATATCCTCAGTGAGGATGAGTTCGATGAGGTGATAATGGTGGATGCTGCCGCCAAAATGGAGGGTGAAAAAACAGGTGCCGTGGCTGAGGGGGTCGGGGTGGCCATAGGTGGCCCTGGCGTTGAAAAGTGGTTCATGGAGAACATGATACTTGGACACAGAACCCACGCCATAATAATAAAGATGTCCCCTGAGGAGGCAATGTCCCATATGACAAGGGAAATACTTGACGCCTGCAGCGTCGCCCGCTCAAGGATAAAGGATATAATATCAAGATCAGATGCGGATTCAATCCTCATAATAGGTGTGGGTAACAGCAGCGGCATCCCTGACGCCGTTGAAAACCCCGGGGAGATCAGAGTGAAAGAAAAAGAGAATGATACCCCAAAATGAATAGGAGATGCCTTTGCTAAATCAAGGTGAAAGAAAAAGAGAATGATACCCCAAAATGAATAGGAGATGTTTTAATGGCAATACTCAGCGACCGTGACATAAAAAGGTACCTTGAGGAGGGTCTGATAACCATAGACCCCCTTGATGACCCTGAAAGGCAGATACAGCCATCATCAGTTGACCTGAGGATAGGCGATGAATTCAGGGGATTCAGGGTTATAAGAAAACCCTGCATAGACCCCAAGGACCCTGCAGATATAGAATCCTACATGGAGACATTTCATGTTGAGGAGGGTCCATTCATAATACATCCAGGTGAATTTGCCCTCGCAACAACCTACGAATACATAGGGCTGCCAGATAACCTTGTTGCGAGGGTTGAGGGCCGGTCATCCATCGGGAGACTCGGCATAACCATGCATGTAACTGCAGGATACGTGGACCCAGGGTTCCATGGGAGGATAACCCTTGAGATATCCAACATAGGTAAGATGCCAGTGGCCCTCTACCCTGGTCAGAGGGTCTGCCAGATAGTCTTTGAGACAATGACAAGTCCTGCAGAGAAACCATACGGTCACCCATCACGTGACAGCAAATATATCGGCCAGACAAGGCCCCAGACAAGCAGGATAAAGGATGATTATGAAATAAGAACCTCAAGGATCTGATGAAAAACCCAAGGAGTGATCATGTTGAACCATGAAAAGACAATGACCGTTGCAAGGAAGAGAGGTTTCCTGTGGTCTTCATTTGAGATCTACTCAGGTGTGGCAGGTTTCGTGGATTACGGACCACTTGGAGCAACACTCAAGAACAAGATAATGAACAGGTGGCGTGAATTCTATGTGGTCAGGGAGGGCTTCTATGAAATAGAGTCCCCCACCATAATGCCAGAGGAGGCCCTCAAGGCATCAGGACACGTTGACCACTTCAATGACCCCATGACCCAGTGCAAGGAGTGCATGGATGTCTACAGGGCCGACCACATAATTGAGGATGCAACAGGACGGGATGTTGAGGGCCTCGAGAACCAGGAACTTACAGAGATAATATCAGATGAGGGCATAAGGTGCCCGAGGTGTGGTGGACACCTGACCCATGTATGGAGCTACAACCTCATGTTCCAGACCCTGATAGGGGCTAAAGGCAAAAAAACAGGGTACCTCAGACCTGAAACTGCCCAGGGGATATTCATACCCTTCAAGAGGCTTCTGAGGTTCTTCAGAAACCGCCTGCCATTTGGTGTTGTTCAGCTCGGCAAATCATACCGCAATGAGATATCACCCAGGCAGGGTGTTATAAGGCTCCGTGAGTTCACACAGGCAGAGGCAGAGATATTCGTTAACCCTGAAGACAAGTCACACCCTGATTTTGATACTGTTAAAGGTGATAAACTCAGATTATATTCTGCAGAGGACCAGCTTGATGGTTCAGAACCCACTGAGATGACTGCAGCCGAAGCGGTTGCAGAGGGCGTCGTATCAAGTGAAATACTGACATACCACCTCTGCCTTGCAAAGAGGTTCCTCACAGATATAGGTATACCTGAGGATGCCCTGAGGTTCAGGCAGCACCTTCCATCTGAAATGGCCCACTATGCAATTGACTGCTGGGACGTTGAGGCGTTCACAGATTCCTATGGCTGGATAGAGATTATAGGGATAGCCGACAGGACAGACTATGACCTCAAATCCCACAGTCAGTACAGCGGCGAGGACCTCAGGGTTTTCATAGAGTACGAGAAGCCAAGGAAGATTAAAAGGCGCGCTGTTAAACCTGACATGGGTAGGCTCGGGCCAAGGTTCCGTAAGGACGCTGCAAGGATAGCCCAGTCCCTCAGTGAAATTGAAGCTGATGAAGTGGAAAAAGCGCTCAGAGATGAGGGTAAATTCATCCTCGACGGCGAATTCGAAATACTGCCAGATGATGTGACCTTTGAGGATGTGGAGGAGGTTGTAACGGGTGAAAAGGTCTATCCACACGTCATAGAGCCATCATTTGGTATCGACAGGATAATCTACACCCTTCTCTTACATTCCCTTGTGGATGAAGATGAAAGGACCTACTTCCGCCTTCCAGCGCATGTTGCACCTGTTGAGGTTAGCGTGTTCCCCCTTGTAAACAAGAAAGAAATGGTTGAGGTTGCCCTTGAAATTAAAAGAAAGCTCAGAAAATCAGGGTTCATAGCCGAATTTGACTCTTCAGGAACCATAGGGAGAAGGTATGCCCGTTCAGATGAAATAGGGGTTCCATTTGCGGTCACGGTGGACCACGAAACCCTTGAGGATGGAACAGTGACCCTAAGGAGCAGGGATGACTGCAGTCAGATAAGGTTGAAGATTGAGGAACTGGATTCGAAATTAAAGGAACTTACAGGACCCTGAAACTACTCCTCCAGGGGGAGCGGGGTCTCCCTTACACTGCCCAGAGACTCGCTGTCCAGCACCGATGATAGACTCCAGTGGTAATCAAATAGCCTGTTCCCCCACTGGAGGATCTCCTCCCCATGACCCATCAGAATTTCTGTCTTTGATGAATCAGACCCATCCCTTTTAAACAGGCTCATGGAGAAAAATGTGTCAGATATCATGTACGAGACCTCCTGGTTATCAGGGAGAACCCCAATTCTCAGTAAATCTGAATCCATGAGTTCATGGAGGTTCATTAAACCAGACTCCCCAAGAAAAACATGATATGTGTCAGGTGTCAGTATGAGCTCCACTGTTCCGCCAGCCTCAATGAACCTTGCTATCGATTCTGTGTGCCTGGGAAGGCAGGATGAAAGCATTGCCCTGAGGTGGGTGGCGTTATCCAGCATCTCAAGGTAGGTGGTGTATGGTCTCTGGAGGTCATCCGGTGTTGCCTCAACAATGTAGGCGTCCCTGAAGACGTTTATATCCATGAGAAACCGTGCAGGAATTGAGCCAATTGAATGTTTGTTCCAGAATTCCCTGTGAAGCCTTACAGCATCCATTGAGTTCATGAATTTTGATAGGGTGATTCCCATAAGCTTTCCCTTTGAAGTTAATCTGCATGTGTCTGATGACCTCTCCACCAGCCCCCTTTCCTCCAGCTCCATCAGCGCATGTGTTGTGGCAGAATTCGAGGTCATTATGATGTCCCTGATCTCAGAAACCCTTCTTTCTCCCTCCATAAGATTGAGTATTACTCCTGATCGCACCCTTGATCCCGCTATAAATCTGATCTCAGCAAGCAGATCATGAATATCATCCGGAACCCCTGGAAGTAGGTTAAAATCACTGCCAAGCTTCATCTTCAGACCTCCTATGGTGATAACATGATTCCTGTCAGGTTTCTGATGCCAAGCTTTTCAGATCGCTCCCTGTAATGGTCATAGAGCCGGAAACCCCATTCAATGGCTCTCCTGTCAGTACTCATGATATCCCTGTTCTGGTCATAAAATCCTCTGCTATCAAAAAGACCCAGTGAGAGGAACCTGTCAGTCACTGTGAACGCAACCTTCAATGGACCTGGAAATCGGAGAATCTTAAGGTTTCTGTTCTTAATTGCCGTCCTGAGGAGTCCAAAACTTGCATTCAAAACCATCTCCCGTATCACGCCGTCTGTGAGTACAAGTTCAACAGGAACCCCTCTCCCCAGGAGCCCCTCATAGATGTCAACCAGGTCCCTGTGAGATATGGGGGATACACCATAAACCTCCTCAGAATCAGCTATAAGTTCCCTGTAGGTGTTATGGGGCCTGTATATATCCTCAGGAGCTGACCTGATGAGTTCAGAATTTATGAGCCAGTCAATATCCTCAATGAGGTATTCAGGAATCCCGCTGATATCATGATTCAGCCACATTTCATCAAATCCATTTATAACCCTCACAGAGTTCATTAATTTCAGTGCTGAGAGAGTTTTGAGGGTTGCCTCTGATGTGAGGCTGTAACAGTCCCCCAACCTGCTTATGGACCCCTCCTCAAGAAGTAATCTTATATTACTGTAAAGTGCTGGAAGGCTCACCTTAACCTCCCCTTTAATCTCATCAAAGGTTTTTGGTGACCTGAGAAGCGAAACCATTATCCTGAACCTTATGCTGGATTTGAGGATGAACTGAAGATCCTCATAGAGATATTCATATACGTCAGTGAGCCTCTCTTGGTACATCAAACAGCCTCCTTACACTTTTATATTCATCAGATTTTAAATATTTTATTGAGCAAGCTACAGATTTAATGATTTAAAGGAGGATTTGAACTGATAGATAGCCATATACATGCGGATACGAGACCCTTTGAGGATTTTGAGCTAATGGCTGTGAGTGGTATGGATGGAGCCCTTACCTGTGCCCATGACCCTCTGGAGATGACATCATCAGATGTTGTCATGGCACATTTCAGGAGGCTGCTGACAGTGGACCCTGAGAGGGCGGCCCGCAACGGGTTAAAACTCTATATCGCCCTTGGAATACATCCCCGTGCAATACCCCATGACCCTGAAAGGGTGATTGAAAAACTCCCAGATCTCCTCAGAAATCCATATGTGGTTGCTGTTGGTGAAGTGGGCCTTGACTCTGGTTCAGAAATTGAAAAGGATGTCTTTAAAGTCCAGCTAAGGGTGGCTGATGAACTTGGTTACCCCGTGATTGTCCACACTCCACGAAGAGGGAAGGCCGATGTTACCCCCCAGATAATTGATGTGATAGATGGTACAATCGATGAGTCCCTCGTGGTGATTGAACATGTTAACATGGAGGTTCTCCCGGAGCTTGTGGAAACCGAGTGCATGCTGGGACTCACTGTGCAGCCTGAAAAGCTCACACCGGAGGAAGCCGTTGAAATTCTGAGGGAATATGGAACAGAAAGGTTTGTACTTAACAGTGACATGAGCTCAGCACCATCTGATCCCCTCTCAGTTCCAAGAACTGTTCAGAGAATGAAAATGGAAGGTTTCAGCCACAGTGACATAAAGCGGGTTTCTGATGAAAACATAAGGAATCTTCTTAGAATCAGCCGAGTCTAAAATGCACCCATCCTTGAAATCACCCTGCGTGCCACCCTGTGACCGTTCCTCAGGCACTCCGCTGGTTCTGAACCTCTGAGCCACATTGACATGAACCCCGCTGCAAAGGCGTCCCCTGCCCCGGTGGTATCCAGTGCATCTTCAGCATCAATTTCCATGGTCTCAGAGTGGTCCTCTGAAAAGAAGGATGCTCCCCTGGGTCCATGGGTTACAACAACGTTCCCCACCCCTGCCTCAAGAAGTCTTTCAATCCCTGATCTCCTGGAGCCGGTTAGCATCTCAAGCTCATCATCATTCAGGAATATTATGCTGGTTCTCTCAAGGACACCTGAAAGCCCTTCAATGCCATATGATGCCAGTAGTGTGCCGGGGCTGAAGGAGACGTCCCTGATACCTGAAACCGCACTGGCAACCTCAATGTAGCAGCCGCTGAGATGAACTGCATCTGCCGCCATGATATATTCTGATTCTGTCTCACCAATCCCAAGACTGGCGTTTGCACCCATGTAAGAATAAATGGATCTTCTACCAGCCCCATCCACTGATATGAAGGCCATGCCAGTTGTTTCATCCTGTTTTGATATGCAGGATGTATCAACGCCCCTCGATTCCAGAAGGGATGTGATCATATCCCCGTAAACATCCCTGCCCACCGATGATACAACCCCCACCTTAAATCCAAGTTGGGAGATCCACACGGCAAAGTTGAACACGGAACCGCCTGGAATAACACGTAAATCTTCTATGTTCATCTCAGAGTCCGGTTCAACGAATCTGGGAACCCGAAAAATAAAATCCATGTTACAGGTCCCGACACTGACGACTCTCATCAAAATAAATCACCAGGGGTGATCACCTTCGCCCCATCAAACCGCTTATGAGTTTGGCGATAACACCCTGCTTGTCTGGTTCTATTGGCTGATATTCCTCACCGATGAGGTCCGCTGCAAGTTTCATGAGGGAATTGCTTGCAGGTGATTTTGGATTCTTAATGACTATGGGTTCACCAAAGGCTGCTGCCCTGCTCACCTCAGGATCATCAGGTATCACCGCAATAACAGGAACCTCAAGTATTGTCTCAACCTCCTCAACACTCAGGAAGGTTTTATCGTACTGCTCACGGTTTATGACAACGCCTATTATGTTGATGCCAAGTTTACTTGCGACGATCTTTGTTTTGAGGGCGTCACTTATCGATGGCACCTCTGGTGTTGTGACAAGCAGAAGTTCATCTGCAGCCGCAAGTGCGGCAACAGCGTCCTTCTCAAGACCTGCAGGAGCATCTATAAGGAGTATATCAGTATCCTCTATGAGGTAAGCGAGGGCATCCTCAAGGCGGTCAAGTTTAACGTTTCTGAGCCCCTCAAGGGATATGCCAGCAGGTACCACCCTCACGCCATTGGGACCCTCATAAACCGCGTCCTCAATTGAAGCGTTACCTGCAAGAACATCATGAAGTGTGACGGATTTTCCCTCCATCCCCAGGATGAGTTCAAGGTTCGCCATTGCTATATCAGCGTCAAGCACAACAACCCTTTCACCGTAGGTTGAGAGGGCAACACCCAGGTTAGCAGTGATGGTTGTCTTCCCCACACCTCCCTTACCTGATGCGACTGTAATCACTCTTGTCATTCCAATACCTCCACATAGATAATAACAGTCAACCTAATATAAATATTGATGTCAGGTACAGCAAAGGCCAGATCACCGTACCTCAATACTCACCTCAAAGTTATCCACTATCTCAGGGAAATCCCTGAAGGTTTTTCTGAGTTCCATCTCAACAATATCCATTATATGAAACTTGAGGTTCTCCTCCTCCTTTGAGTCCCCTATAATCCTTGAGAAGATACCCTTACCCTCATGTTCAACCATTATCTTGATCCTTCCACTGAGGTCATATGTGTTATCAAGGAAAACGATCACCTCAGCACCCTTTATACGGGGTATTCCAAGTATGGACATCTTTATTTTATTCATAAGGGTCAGTTCAACCCTTTCAGGATCGATATCAGTGATTGCGCCACCCTTATATGTTTCAAGGACCTTTTCGACCTCCTCTTCACCTATATCCCTGAGGCCATATTTTTTCATGAGCTCGTCTCTGCTGAGGGGTTTGGAGTCAGACACATCCATGGATTCCGAAGCCTCATCCTCCATTCCCTCTTCCTTTCTGATGTCAGCACCAGCCGATTCATCAGTGGCCTGAATTTCAGGGGGCTCCTCAGTCTCTAAAGTTTCGGGTTCTTGAGTAACTTCTCTTGTAACCTCAACCTGAGGCTTTGATTGTGTTTCAGTTGATTTTAAATCTTCAGCTTCCAGATCACCTGTGAATTCAGTATCCTCCATTTCCGGGGAAGTATCAACAGCTATTTCAGACGTTTCGAGCCTCTCTTCATCTGCTATGGGCTGCCTGTAGCTTGCTTCCTTTGGATTGAAGTATGTTTCCTCTTCCTCTACCTGATGTTCAACTGACCTCTCATCTATCCGCTCTATTGCGTAGATTCTGTTTATATCCATGAGGTAATCAAGCTGTGATCTTTTAAGGTCAAAGAGTTCTATGAGGGTATCTGTTTTATCGGCCACTTCCATTATCCTTTCAAGAGCTTCCTCCTTCATGAATCTGTCGTATGATGCTGCAACGTGTACTCCATCCCTGAATAGAATGTAACCCTCATCGGATGCATGGGTAATCCTTATGAATCCATTGTATTCATCTGAAGCAAGTTTTTCAAGAAGTTCACTGAAATCTATCTCATCGCCATAGGAAATCTTGGATGGCTTGGTTATAGGAAGCTCCATATGTTCACTACCCCTTTCTGATGAGTTTAATCTCCCTTGGAGTTATTATCACCACATTCTTCTCCTTATTGCAGAGCAGTATCGCCTCTGCACCATGATTCTCCCTGAGATCCTTTATACGCTCCCCAACTGTCTTGAAATCCGATGGATTATCTCTCTGGATCTCTGTGAGATCAAGTATAACCGGATTCTTCTCATCAGTCACCTGGGAGAGGGCGTCGTCCACATCGCCAATGGATTTTGCCTTCAGGAGAATGATCTCATAGAAGGAATGCTCCGGCACTATTATTGTTTCTGTCTCCTCAGGTTCCTTAACTTCCTCATCAAGTCCCACACTTTTCTTCAGCATTTCGAGAATGTCCCTCAACTAAATCTCCCCTATATGCTCCATGATCACATCCATTAATCTTGAAGCCCCCCCATTCTTAACATCAACAACAGGAAGCCCAAAACGTGCTTCATACCTTTCCATTATTGATCTGTCATTCATGTTTCTTAAATTTAAGGAAATCCCTATAACCCTCGTTGGCTCGATTGCCTCTATGGCCCTTATCTCCTCCTTTATCCCCCTTGGTTTTCTGTAGGGATGGTTTGGCCTGTGACAGAGCACCGTAACGTCTGGCATCGCCCCTATAAGTATTGATGCCGATAAACCCCTTGGGTGGGGGTTTTTTCTTTCTGTGAGACTTGACTGACCCTCTATGAATATTATATCAGGGTCCTTTTCCTCCTCAAGGTACTTCACCGAACCCATAACCGCCGCAGCAACATCCATGACAGAGAGACTCCCTGCCCGGAAATTTATGTCAACCGGCTGTTCAAGACCCATCTCATCGGTTGAGATAACCCCCGCTTCCAGGCCCCTCTCCTTTGCCTCCTTCCCCAGAAGCCTTGTGGTTGTGCGCTTGCCGCACTCCTGTGAGGTGCCCCCAACAAATACCACTGGTGATCTGTGCCTGTATTTTATCTTTGGGAGTACCTCTGTGCAGCGTGGGGGTGCAACCCCAAATATTTTCCTTACGTTGTCAAGGCGAGGGCTTATCTCCTTGATTGTTACATTCATCTGTTCTGCAAATTTGATGAGGGAACTGTTATCTGCCAGTGGGAGTGATCTGAATGAGGTCACGACATTTTTACCCTCATTTATCGCCTGCACAGCATACTTGAGGGCGGTGCCCTCTGCACCTATTGGGAGCATTATTGCAACACTTCTTGCATCGGTCTCATGTATAAGCTTAAGGAGGCTTGATGACACCTTAAATCCGCAGAAGTCCGTTCCATGCTTTTTGGGGTCATCGTCAACAAATCCGACAGGTTCGACTCCCTCAAAATTTGCAAATTTTTCTCCTCCACCGCCACATCCAATGATTATAAACGGATTCAGCTCCCTCAGTTCCTCGACAGAAGATAATATGTGCAAATAATCACTCCTTTAATACTTGCTGGAATCAAATAGAAACTGTTAATTAGTTAGTCATACTCATTTAATTAATAAATGCTTAAAGCATATATATTTTGGGTAGAATACTCTGTTTATGGAGGCATAGTATGATAGCAAGAATACTTAAAGATTTAGGTAGGATCAATGGGGTAAATGGTTCCCTTGTTGTTGGTAAGGATGGTCTTGTAATCGAAAGTGAGGTTCCATCCGACATAGACGGGGAACTGGTCGCTGCAATGGCTTCAGCAGTTTTCGGTACTGCAGAAAGGTCCGCCGAGGAAATAAAGCATGAGCCCCTTGAACAGGTTATGATTGAGGGTACCAGGGGTAAAACCCTCATGATAGACGCCGGGGAGGGAATACTTGTACTGATAACCGATGTTGATATAAATCTCGGTCTTATTCGTATTGAGATGAGGAGAAGTGCTGAACGCGTTAAGGATCTCCTTACATAACCTCTATTTTAAATATGGGGCGTGAAAATTGAGAAAACCCTATGTGATACTTATAGGAAGTGCTTCAGGAATTGGAAAGTCCACCGTTGCATCGGAACTTGCAAGGGAGTTAAACATAAAGCACCTTATAGAAACAGATTTCATAAGGGAGATCGTAAGGGGTATAATCGGGCCAGATTATGCCCTAGCGCTCTATAAGTCCTCATTTGATGCCTACACAACACTGAGGGATAAAGAGCGCTTCCGTGACAACAACATTGAGTCACTGATATGTGCGGGTTTTGAGGAGCACGCCTCATTCGTTATTCCTGCAGTTGAGAAGGTTATTGAAAGGGCTGTTGCTGACTCGGATGATGTGGCCATAGAGGGCGTCCACCTTCTGCCCGGCCTCCTGGACATTGAGAAATTTGAGGAAAATGCATCAATTCATTTTTTTGTCCTGTCTGCCGAGGAGAATGTCCATAAGGAGCGCTTCGTTAAGAGAGCAATGGAGGTAAAGAGGGGTGGAAAACACCTTGAATACTTCCGTGAGAACCGTGTAATCCATGACTACCTTGTAAGAAAGGCAAGGGAACATGAAGTGCCGGTGATTAACAACGACGACATAAGGTGCACCATTAAAAGGATGCTGTCATTCATAAGGGAAAACTGCGCCGAGGTGACGCTTCAGCACCCTGTTGAACGCCTCGGTGAGGTCATAGACATCATCATTAAGAGACATGGCGGAAGAATCGTTGACGTGTCCTACCCAATACCTGGATTTTCACAGCCACTTAAACGTGATGTCAATGTATACGATCCAGTTGAGGCTGAAAGGTTTCTTAAGCGGTTAAATGAGAGCCCAAAAAGAAAAAGAGATCTTGAAAGACTTTACACGCTTTCAGATAACATCCACAGTCACAGGATATGCGCACCGGACCCTGAGAGTCTTCAGGCCATCCTGAATGAGCTTGAGGAAAGGGGACTCATCTACCGGGAAGAGAACTGAATATCACAGCGTAAATTTGATGATCCATTCACCTAATTCAAGTTCTGTAATCAGGAGTACAGGGGTGACAGATTGAACCAGCAGAATATGAAGATCGACTGCCCGGTCTGCAGTGGAAAGAAGTGTATGACCGCCATCAGTAGGGTTGAGGAGATTCCCTACTTCGGGGAGATAATGGAATCAGTACTCATCTGCAGCAGGTGTGGCTACAGAAGCACAGATATAATCTGCCTCGAGCAGAAGGAACCATCAAGGTACACAATCGAGGTGGGTGATAAAACACTCAACGCAAGGGTCGTTAAGTCCCAGTCAGCAACCATAAGGATACCTGAACTGGGACTCAAGGTTGAACCGGGCCCCAGGTCAACAGGTTACATCTCCAACATTGAGGGTGTTGTTGAGAGATTTGAAACCGCCGTCAAAACAGCCATCAACCTCTTTGAGGAGGATGAATCAAAAGAAAAGGCCTCAGAGATCCTTGAAATGCTACGTGAAGTTCGGGGGGGAAAAAGGAATGTCACAGTTATAATTGAGGACCCATTCGGGCAGAGTTTTGTTGGCCACCCACGTGCTGTGAGGGAAAAGCTCTCAGATGAGGAAATAAAATCCCTCAAAACTGGATTCCTGGTTTTTGAGTCAGATGAGATTGATGAGGATGATTAGTCCTCATCAACATCCCTTAGTTTGAGTGTGCGTTTGATATCCATACCCATTGCATCACAGTCGGCCTTTATTGCCTCAAGATGTGCCAGAAGGCGTTCCTTTTCCTGATTTATCCTTTCAATGTTCTTGTAGGGATATATGCACTCCTTGAGCATTTCATATTCCACTGTGGCATAGGGGTACTGGTTAAGCTGTTCGCATACCTTTTCGAGGATTTCTCCAAGGAACTTGTTCATCTCAACCTTGACCCTTTCACGTATCATCTTGTCACTGTCAAGGTGCTGTTTCATGAGCCTGACAACCTCTGCCTTGGCAAAGGGTAATTCCTCGGTTTCCTCTTCAGCTTCCATATCAGCATTGTTATTCTGAATCTCTTCATTCTCCATAGGTTTCTACCTCCATGTGACTATATCCGGCTCAAGGTATATAAATGTATTCCATATAATCAAAGAAACCCCGAATATAACAATAGAAAATGGGGGTCCTCATTAATTAAATTAAGTGTTCTGATTACCAGAATTAAAGGTCATTTCAGTTCCCTTATCTCAAGGCTGAGGTCAATTGGATGGGCTGATGTAGTTATAAACCCCATTGATATCACATCAACTCCTGTGGAAGCATACTTATCTATATTTTCAGGTTTTATACCCCCTGATGCCTCAACAATCACCCTGTCCCTCAGCCCGGCATTTTTGAGTTTTTCCAGTGCTTTTCTGACGTTCCGAGGGTTCATATTATCAAGGAGTATGATGTCAGCCCCTGCCTCCGCTGCCAGTACAGCGTCACCTGGCCTTTCAACCTCAACCTCAACCTTCTTTGTGAAGCTTACATGTTCCTTAACGCGCCTCACTGCGTCCCCCACACTTCCAGCGATTGCTATGTGGTTGTCCTTGATCATTGCACAGTCATCAAGCCTGAAGCGATGGGTGTCACCACCACCAATTTTAACTGCCTGCTTTTCAAACCACTGCAGTCCAGGAGTCGTCTTCCTGGTGGCAGCTATCCTCACATCAGGGTTAACTGACCTCACCCGCTCCAGCATGCTTCGTGTGAGGGTGGCTATGCCACTCATTCTCATCATGAGGTTAAGCATTGTCCTCTCTATTTTCAAGATATCTGAAGCTTCCCCCTCAAGGACTATGACCTTCTCAGCGGCTTTAACCGGATCACCATCCGCTTTCAGCCTTTCTATTTCGATTCCGAATTCCGCGGCTATGATCCCCGCCACATCCACACCTGCAATTATGCCATCCTCCCCGGCTATGACATCCGCCACTGCCACTGTACCCCTTTCAACAAGTGCCTCGGTTGTTATATCTTCAAATCCCACGTCTGCCCTGATCATTTCCCTGAGAATGTCAATCATGAAGATCCCCTAAATTAATATAAAGGGAAGAATTATAAATCTTATGTCCATGAAGCAGAATCCCAAGCAGATATCCTCCAAGAACCTGTGAAAGAGTGATATGATGGAAGTTACATTTCTGGGTACATCATCAGCTGTCCCCTCAAAGAACAGAAACCACACATCAATAGCACTTCGAATCCCCGGTGAGGTATTCCTGTTTGACTGTGGTGAGGGAACTCAGAGACAGATGGCCCTTGCAGGCATCAGCCCCATGAAGGTTACAAGGATGTTCATAACACATCTACACGGGGACCATATCCTTGGGATACCTGGGATGATACAGTCAATGGGCTTCAGAGGGCGCCAGGAGCCCCTTGAGATATATGGGCCCCCAGGAATCCATGAACTCCACGAATCCATCATGAAGATGGGCTACTTCACGCTCGACTTTGATATCCATGTGCATGAGGTAAGGGGAGGCACCGTCCTTGAGGAGGAAGACTACCGTATTACCTCGGCACCCGCCTCCCATTCGGTATTCAACCTCGCCTACTGTTTTGAGGAGAAGAAGAGGCCGAGGTTCCTCAGGGAGAAGGCCATTGAACTCGGACTCAAACCGGGACCAGCCTTCGGAAAGCTGCACAGGGGGATACCTGTGAGGGTTGGTGACAGGCTCATAAAACCAGAGGAGGTCCTTGGAAGCCCACGGCGGGGTGTGAAGATATGCTACTCGGGTGATACCCGTCCCTGTGAGTCGGTTATAGATCTTGCCCGTGAAGCGGACCTTCTGATACATGAGTCAACCTTTGAGGCTGGAAGTGAGGACAAGGCGGCTGAAAGTGGGCATTCCACTGCAAGGGAAGCTGCGGAGGTTGCTGCATCTGCCTGCGTCAGGAGGCTGATACTCACACATCTTAGCACCAGATACAAACGGACCGAGGTTATTCTGAAAGCCGCAAGGGATGTTTTCCCTGAAACAGATGTGGCAGATGACCTCATGACCATGGAGGTGAAGGCTGATGATTCCGGTTCCAGCACCTGAAACCATCCTCGTCATAATAGTCACTGTGATGGCCGCTGTTCTCCTTGTTAAATGGGCATCCTATTTCCTAAAGAGGTCCACCAGAAAATGGGACCTGGACCTTACACTCATACAGGTCCTCAATGACATAATAAAATACAGCATATACATCATAGCCCTTAGCATAGTTCTGAGGGAACTTGGAATAGACGTAACTGCAATAACAGTTAGTCTGGGTATAGCCGGTGTCTCGGTGGGTTTTGCATCGAGGGACATAATATCCAACTTCATATCCGGAATGTTCATACTTGCTGATAAGAGTTTCAGGGTGGGTGACACCATTGAGGTTGCCGGGCAGAAGGGTAAGGTTAAAAGGGTGGGTTTCAGGACAACAACAATAAAAACCCCTGACGCCAAAATAGTAACAGTGCCCAACTCAACATTCTCAAAAACAGCCTACGTCAACTACAGTGCCGGGGAAAGGAGACGGGTTGAACTCAGGGTCAACCTTAACTATGATGTTGATATTGAAAAATTTGAATCTGATGTTAAGGATGTTCTCATGGGGGTGCCAGGTATACTTCAGGACCCTGAGCCCGGGGTCATTGTCCTTGAATTTACAGATACCGGTATAAAGGCAAAGGTGACAGCCTGGATCCCCGATCCGCGAAAGGTGACAGAATACCGTTACGTGATTGCGTCTCATGTGAAAAAGGTCCTTGAAGATTCTAAACAGGATCAAATGCAGGGTTTTTAATGAGAAGAAACAGCATCTACGCCACCATCATATGCCTTTTCTTCGTATCAGTTAGCTCAGGCATTATTATAAAGACCTTTGAGGATTACCAGACCCTGGAAAGGTCAAGGATTCACCTTGAAAACTACAGGAATGCCCCCAGAGAACTTTTTGACCCTGTCCCCTCAGGTCCAAACACAGTTGCAGGCTCAAGCGGACCAGTCATTGGTAAGCTCATAATACCCGCGATAGGCGTCAGATGCTGGATAAGGGAGGACACCGTGAATGCCTATGAATCGGTCTACCACTACCCTGAAAGTGTCATGCCAGGGTCTGCAGGTGACTGTGGGATCCTGGGGCATAGAACCACCTATTCAGGACCATTCAAAAGGATAGGTGCCCTCAGGAGGGGGGATACTGTTATAATAGAGGACCATCTCTCCTCAATGCGCTACGTATATGTGGTTACATCCAATGGTGATGATATAAGATGGGACTATAAGGTCAATCCTGTGCGCTTCGCCCAGGGCGGGGAGGCCAGGCTCATGCTCATAACCTGTTATCCTCCAGGCAAAAAGAAGGCTGCCTGGATAACACACTGCAGACTTGTGCGTAGAGAGAACATCTGATGGGGGTTTTAGAATACTTGAAGAGATAGTTGGTGAAATCCTGGAAGGTGAAGGTGTTGAGGGGGTAATCGTAACTGACAGTTCAGGCAGCATCCTCTACCGCAGGGGAGCCTTCGGCAGAAACCTTGGATCCATGGCCAGTGTAATGGCAGATGCCTCAGGTAAACTCCTCAAAAGGGCGGGGCAGGGCGAATATCAGTCTGCTGTTATGGAGTTCCCTGGCGGAAAGATGGTCCTGCTCAACGATGACCTCCACCTTCTTGTGCTTGCAGATAAAAGGTCAAACCTTGGAAAGGTGATCCTCCTTGCAAGAAGGGTTATGAAGAGACTTTCAGGTCCTGAAATACTCCGTGAACTGGAATATATCAGGGACTCATCAGCTGAGGGGATTAAATCAACCATGGAGTCTGAGACGGGTTTATATCCTGAATCTGGAGGTTCTGAGACAAGTCCCACCACCCAACCTGGAGGTTCCAGCGTCAGTGGGATCCATGCAGGTGATGAGATCAATGTTAAGGTTGAAGAACAGAAAGATGAAGCCCCAGGGCAGGAGCAGGTAACTGTGCCTGAGACCAGCACCGATGTGGTGCGTGAACAGAGGGAAATACTCAAAAAACCTGACATTGAAAAACCAGAGCCGCCGGAAGAGAAAATAGAAAAACCAATAATGGAAGACAAAGTTAAAGTGTCAATGGAGTCAGCAGCCATTCCTGAGGTGAAGCCGCCACTATCCCTTCCAGAACTCAGATCCGTTGATGTCCCAGCTGACCCCGAAGCCCGGAAGGAGACAGCACTTCTTATATATGAGCACATCCTCCTTGCGATGTCAATCGGCGCCAGTAAAATAATGGGTGTGGCCCCTGCCGGGGGTATGCTCCGCAAATCCCTTCCACGCGAGGAATGTTCCATCACCCTTGATGGTGTTGGTGTCCTCAGCAATGCATCAGTTGACTTCAAAAAATTGAGGGAAAACATCTCAGCTGCAGGTTACAGCCTTGAGGAGATAAAGAGGGATATGGAAATAATAATCACATCAATAACAGAGAATTACGGGCGTGTTATGGGATATGGTGCATTCAGGGGCATGATAAGGCCGGAGTTTACAGCCATCTACAGGGCCTACAGGGATGCTATGGATGAACTTGGGATAACAGAGACCATCCATCAGGAGTTAAGGCAGATATGGGATTAACGGACCCCAGAGTTCCAGAATAAAGGATGATTCCACTCAGGGTGCCTGTTTTATGGAAATATTTATAAAACATTAACACCTATAGATAGATTGCCTTAATTCTTGATTCTATCATATAATTTTTCAGTAGGGACGCTTATGTTAAATCAGCTGCAAAGGGATATTCTGAAGTTGAAAAAGGAGAAAAACGCTATCATACTTGCCCATAACTATCAGAAAAAGGAGATACAGGAAATCGCAGATTTTAAAGGTGACTCACTTGAACTCTGCATTAAGGCAAGTGAAATACATGATAGGGACATGGTTGTCTTCTGTGGAGTGGACTTCATGGCTGAAACCGCCTACATCCTCAACCCTGATAAGAAGATCCTGATACCCGACAGGGGTGCGGAGTGTCCCATGGCACACATGCTCACTGCAGAGGACGTCAGGAAGGCCAGGGAAAGGTACCCTGACGCCGCAGTTGTCCTATATGTTAACACCCTTGCAGAGGCAAAGGCAGAGGCGGATATACTCTGCACATCTGCAAATGCCGTCAAGGTCGTTGAAAGTCTGGATGAGGACCTCATACTCTTTGGACCCGACAGAAACCTTGCATGGTATGTTCAGCAGAATACCGACAAGAGGATAATCCCCATCCCAGAAAACGGCTACTGCTACGTCCATAAGATGTTCACTGTCGCCGATGTGGCTGCAAAGAGGGAGGAGTACCCCGACGCTGAGCTCCTCGTCCACCCGGAATGTGACCCTGAAGTTCAGGAACTGGCGGATCACATCCTGAGCACCGGGGGAATGCTACGCAGGGTTCTGGAGTCAGACAGTAAGCGTTTCATAATCGGGACAGAGGTTGACATGACAACACGTATAGGCCTTGAATCAGATAAGGAAACAATCCCCCTCCTGGCAGAGGCCATATGTGAAAACATGAAACTGCACACACTTGAGAAGGTTAAAAATTCACTGGTCAATGAGGAATTCGTTGTAACGGTTCCTGATGATGTGGCTGAAAGGGCCAGGAGGGCTGTTGAGAGGATGATAGAGGTATCCCGTCAAGGGTAATCCTACTGATTCACTCCTTCAATGCCTAGTGCATTTCATTATTGTATCTCAATCAGACTGTAATCACACACGCCTATACCCAGTTCCTCTGCATATGTAAGCTGATGTGTTCCATCAACGTTACCCCATACTCCCCTGAATTTATCCTCACCACTCCCCAGATTTTTCTCAAGCATTGAATCCCTGATTCCCTCCTGCTGGTTCACAAGGTGGTAACTGGCAGCATCTACTGCAACAGGATCCTCTGATGCCAGAACCCCTATGTCAGGAACTATTTTCCTGTCACTCCAGGGTACACAGTCACAGTCAGGTGTTATATCCATGAGGAAGTTCAGGTAGAATATCCTGTCAATGGTAGAAGTTACCCCTAGGGCGTATTCCATCATCCGTTCAATGAACTCAGGTATGTCCCTCTCCCAGTCAAGGTCAAATACACCCTGGGGGCAGGTGTCAAGGCAGTTCATGCAGGCAATGCACCTATCGTATTCTATCATGACGCCATCATGGAGGGTCATGGCATCCAGAGGACATTCAGATATGCACTCCCCGCATTCAGTGCATTCACCCATCACCATGGGTTTTGCGCATTCGTGCTGTTCAATCTTTCCCTGGATGGTGGCGCATCCCATCGCAAGGTTTTTGAGGGCCCCTCCAAAGCCGCTCATCCCGTGACCCTTGAAGTGTGATATGACAACCATTGCTGACGCCTCGGCAATGTCCCCTGCTATTTTAACCTCACTGAAGTGCCTTCCCTTCACAGGCACCGTTACCTCATTGTTTCCATGAATTCCATCTGCAATTATAAGCGGTGCGCCGGCAACAGAATAGTCAAAACCATTGAGTATGGCTGTTTCAATGTGATCAACCGAATTATGCCTTGAACCATAGTAGAGGGTGTTGGTATCTGTGAGGAAAGGCGATGCCCCGCTCTCCCTTATCCTTTCAATTACGTGGCGCACCAGAACAGGGCTCACATATGAGTCGTTGCCCCGCTCACCAAAGTGCACCTTAACAGCCACTATGTCATCCCCAGAGAAGGGTTCGCCAAAGGCCGCATCAAATATCCTCTGTATCTTCATGCCTCTGTTCTCGTTCCTGGACCTTGCCCTGAAATCTGAAAAATAAACCTCCGCTGGCATCCAATCACCATTACTCTATTTATTTCAGAGGGTATATGGGCTTTTTCTAACGGTGAGAACCACTTATATATCCAGATGGACAGATATTACGTTGAGGTGAATTTTTATGGATACTGAAAGGATAATAGAACTCCTGAATATTGACTTCCGTCATGAGCTTGAGGCGACCATGATGTACACCTACAACGCATTTGTTATAGAGGACTGTGACCTAAGCAGACTCACAGAGGGCATCGCAGCAGATGAGATGAGACACATGTGGTGGCTTGCAGACCTCATAACAAAAAGAGGCGGCAGACCCTCCATGGAGATCGGCGAAGTGGATTACCTTGGTGAAGATATAATAGAGGCCATTGAAAGGCAGATTCAGAAGGAAACAGAGGGTATTGAGGAGTACGAGAGGCAGATAGAGATAATTGATGATGATGAGGTTACAGGGGTTTTAAGGCACATAGTGGATGAGGAAAAGAGGCACCGTAAGGAGTTCAGGGAGCGGCTGGAGCGTCTTCGATAGTCGGTATGCTTACTGCCCGCAGATCAAAAAATAAATTTCTTTAATCTTAAACATTTATCCAAAGCATTCAGGTCATGATCCATCTTCCCTACCCAAGGGATCTGTATCCATTCCCACAATGATTCTACCTTTTTATCCAGGCCAGCATTTTATTCCGTATTTCCTGGAAAGTTTCCCCTGAGATATTCCTTGGGGGTCTCGGCCTCATGTAACCAAAGAAAGGATCATCAAAGACCTCTCCATTTACTATTACCTCACTTCTGTAGCGGGGTATGAAGTGCCAGTGCAGTTGTGGTGGAGGGGTGTTTTCACGGTAGAAGGAGTTAAGAAGGACGCCCCAGTTGAACATGGCGGCCCCAAATGCATTTCTCACTGCATTTTCAAGTTCAGATATTATAAGAAGCATTTCATCCCATTCATCCTTTTTTAGGTTTCCGAGAAACTCCTCCCTCCTTTTGAGGGCTACTACACACGTTCCAAGGTTGCTCTGGTTTGGTGCAAGGAACACAGCCCACCTCTTTCTCTCATAGAGGTATTCACCAAACTCGTAGCCATCAAATTTCACCCCGAGGTCCCCCAGCGGTTATAAAAGAGAGAAGTTCCAGTGCCATGGACTCAGCCACATCCTCCACCGGTTCATCCTCCCATGGTTCGAGGATCCTGAATGATGCCTCAACGGTTATGTTCCTCCCATCTGCACGAAATGAGTAGTCTCTGAATCTTTTTTCAAGTTCATCCAGAATCTCTAATAGTTCACATCCTGGAATACGTAGTTCCAGGACCACCCTCCATTTATCACCGGATTTTTCGGTTTTTTTAACTTCCACAGAAGGTTCCGAATGCATCTCCCCCTATCTCCACCTGAACCAGCAGCTCAGGATTATCTGGATGACTTCAGTCCTCGAGGACACTGGAGAGGAATACGGTCATCTCAATTTCCTCCCTTGCAATGAAGTCGTCCATACGCACCTTTGCCTCCTCTGAGCCAAAGGGGAAATACTCCGGTGCATAGAAAACTGTTATCAGAAGGTCTCCGTTATCCTCCTCTGTGTCCTCTTCAAGTCTCTCCATGAGTTTCTTTCTGACATCATCATCGATGTCTGACACCCTGTAGAGTACATAGTTCATGCATTTATCCTCACTGAAGCCAAAATCCTCAACCTTCACCTGCAAATAAACACCTTCCTTATTATTCACTGTCACCTTTAATGAATGAAGCTATGAGTTCACCATATTTACCTATCTCATTCACTCCAAGATGTCCGCATTCAGAATCAAATAGAATCACCTCAGAACCAGGTATGAGTTCAGACATTGGGATCGTGTCAAGTTCCGGTGGGAAGTACTGGTCCTGGTTCACCCCGAATATGAGGGTCCTTGCCCTTATCCTGCCGAGCTTACCCTCAAGGTCATGGTTCATGGCGGCCCTGTTCCTCCACAGAACATCATATGGGTCCATGAGTTTTCCCTCTGACCCCATATCCACCATTGCCGACTCCAGTTCACTGTTTTCAAGGCCGTTGTAGTATTCCCTTGAGAGTCCATAGAGGTACATGAGCATGGATGAGAGTGACAGTGCCCTTCTGGGTTTTCTGCCCCCGGCAAAGTCAGGATCTGACTCAATGAGGTGGTTCATGTAACTGAAGAGTGCATAGTTAACTCCCCTTGTTCTCCAGGAGGTTACAAGGGGCATGAGGAACTCCATCTCATCAGGGTACTCTGCAGCCCACTGAAGCGCCTGAAATCCGCCCATTGACGTCCCTATGACGCCCCTGACCTTTGTTATGCCAAATCTCTCATTGAGAAACTGTCTCTGGAAGTTCACCATGTCAAGTATGGTGTAGGGGGGAAATTCATCTCCAAGTGATGTTGTGGATGGTGAAGCCGAACCCGGGGAGCCCAGGGAGCTCATTGATATTATAAAGAACCCTTCAAGGGCGCCTCCGGGTGCTGTGAGGTCATCAATCCTTTTAACTGAAGAAAAGTCCCCACTCCACCCATGTATATAGACGACAGCATTATCTATCTCACCCTCATCATTTCGGGAGGGTTCTCCGATTGTTTTGTATTCAACCTTCACGTTCCTGAGTTTTTCTCCTGATTCAAATCTGAATTCACCAAGATGAAAGTATGATGGTCGGCCTTCCTCCATTTTACTGCTCCTTAAATCTCAATCAAGAAATTATGTGATCTCTTCACCATCCCTGTAAAGTTTTATGCACATGACAGGGCAGTTGGATGCCGCCTTTTCGCTGCATGATGGGTCATCAAATTCCTTAACCTGAAGGTCAGATACTTCAACCCCCAACAGGGATGAAATACCATCATCCGCAAATTCAAAGAGTTCCGGGCAGCTTTCAATACAGTTTCCACATGATATGCACATGGTCCTATCGAGTTCAAGCCTGTACATGTTGTCACCCTGAGAATCAGAACTGTTTTATTGTATGGTGGAATTGATAAAAATAGTTAGTGATCAACTGGAGGGTTTCAGATTCCAAGAAAGAGTGACGCGCGTGAAATGCTGGATAAACTCATAATCATCTACAAGGGCATTCAGCAGAGGAGGTCATTTAAAAAATTCTTCGGCCATGACCTTAAAAAAAATGATTTCCTTGACGACCTGGCCAGTAAAAGGGGGATAGATGACCTCTTAAGGGATGCCATAATTGAACTTGCGGATGTCACAGGTGAGGACCATGATTACAGTGAAGATGAGTACAGGGACCTCTTTGATTACATTGTAAACCGTGAACCCGTTGAATCCATATGCATGAGGTATGGTATTCTGGGCCCCGAGGCGATAAAACTTGATGACGTTGCAGACATCCTCTCAAGGTTTGAATGACGTATGTTTGGAACTGCCTTAAAGAATCCCTGAACCCATCCACATCCTAAAAGAACTGCCTTAGAGAGTCCCTGAATCCCCGTACCACATCAACCGCTGATCTGATGAGGGGACTTTTCACGTTCTCATAATCCCTCAGATTTTCAAGCCGCTTTATCCTGAAGTATATGGGTGGGTGTGGGTCCCAGGCTGTCCACCCTGATATCCTCTGGGAGCCAGACTTCTCAAGTGCGAGTTTCTGGTAACCTATTTTTCTGAGGGCCCTCGCAAGGACCTCCGGTTTTCCTATAACCATTGCAGAGAGTAGGTCCGCCCTTGCCTCAAAGAACTTGGCCACGAAGAATATTATGCCCATCGCAATGATTATGTAGAGGAGGGGGGAGACCAGCACAACCGGCAGTAATACCGTGAGTCTCATTACGAACTCGGCAGACACTATGCTGAAGAGTATTATGGGGTCCCGCCCGACAAGGTGCCCCATTTCATGCCCTATAACCGCAAGCACCTCCTCGTCGGTTAACTGGACCAGGAGGCCAGTTGTTACAAGCACCAGCCCTCTTCGGGGGCTTGGACCTGTTGCAGCGGCGTTTGCTATCATGGTGTTTGAGAGAACAATCCTTGGTACCGGTATCCCGAATGCCCCGGCAGCGTCCTCAATTATGGAGTAAAGGTTAACGGTCCTTGACCTCTCATAGAGTGGATTGCACCTGAATCCGTACCTTTCAAGGACCCCCCTTGCATCCTCACATGTGGGGGGCCTCTTCTCTGCAAGGGAAAGCCTGTAAATTTCACGTTTGATTTTCAGGATCGCTTCATTACCCATCTTATCTATGAAGAATTTGAATTCGTCTTCAGGGAGCTGGAACTGGATTATGTGGACGCTGGGGTTTTCAGGGGTTATAACCCATTCACCCATCCTGGCGTATATGCGGTCTGAGAGGAGTATTATGCCGAGCTGCATGAGGAGGATCGCTATAACTGCATAGAATCCCAGGATGATGAACAGGATTATGTTGACACCAAAGAAGAGGACGTAGACAAGGAGCATGCTGCTTCCGAATATGCCCTTTGATGCCATTCCCCTCCCTGTCGGGGGCCTTTCAGGGATTATGTCCTCTCCCTCCACCCAGGCGAAGTATACTGTGTGCTGCCTCATCAGATCCTCAAATGCCTGTATGGATGTGAATATATCCTCATATATGGCCTCTGCCCATTCCCCGAGTTCCGCAGGGTATTCAAGGATCAGTTTGAGGTTTTCGCCGGCGATTATCTCACCGTATATTATCCCCTCATCCATCCATGCCCTGAAAACAAGCCTCAGGCCGTCCCTTCTTATTTCGGTGAAGTCACCGGGCATGAGGTAGTAGCGCCGGATGAATTCAAGGAGATCCCCGTAATATGCCGGTGCAAGCTCGGTTCCTATAACAAATTCCTTTATCATGTACAACCAACTTTCATTTCTCTTGTGACACTGCCTCGCAGAGTATATATAACGTCAGCATTGATATTAAATCTTACATCCAATGAACAGAAATTTACACCTCTGGAAGGTTAGAATTGTGAAAAATTGGGCTGCTGATAAACATGAAATGCAGGGTATCTGAAAATCCATCCAGAAGTGAGGCGTACCGGCTGCTAGAGGAGGGTATAAAGAAAAGGGCGCTGATAGTGATACTTGCCTGTTGCAGTGCATCCTATGAGGGGCGTGCCAGGAGCAGTCTTGGTGCCGGTGAGAGGCTCATAGTCATAAAACCGGATGGAACATTCATGGTCCACCAGGACAGAAAGGTGGACCCTGTTAACTGGCAGCCCCCCAGATCAAGGTGCAGGGTCTACATGAAGGGTGGAAGCCTCTTTCTTGAAAGTATCAGGAGGTCCCCTGAGGAGCGCCTTGAGGTTGAGCTCCATGAGACACACCTCATCTCCTTCTACCTTCCAAGGGATATGCATGAGCTCACTGTATCGGGTCATGAAAGCGACATGGGGGACATGATAATAATGCACCCCCACCTCATCGAGCCTGGCTTCAGACCCGTTGCCAGGGAATATGCCACCAGCACAGGTTTCATTGACATTCTGGGTAAGGACGAGAATGGTTCACTCATGATAATTGAACTTAAAAGCAGAAGGGCCGGGGTGAGCGCTGTTAAGCAGCTCAGGAGATATGTGGAGGAATTCAGTGATGACCGGGTGGGTGTGAGGGGCATTCTTGTGGCCCCATCAATAACCCCTGATGCCCTGGAGATGCTGGAGGATGAGGGACTGGAGTTCAGGGAGATCGAGCCCCCCAGGGAACTTAAATCAAACAGGGGTGTTACACTGGACAACTTCCTCTGAGAATTTCTGCATACATTAAAACATCATGAACTCATCAGGTTATTAAAGTTCCATCTTTCATCATCCTACTTAAAATACCCATATTGCTTAAATACAAACTAATGCAAGCAATAATACACCAATCATGTCCATTAAAGTCTGCTTTTAAACTGGATGTGAATACCGCATTCTCAAAGGTCCAGCAATATTAAATACTCTGAATTCCATATTAATACCATGACTCCAGGGGGGTTGAAATGATCGAAGTGGAAGGAATGATGAGCGAAGATTGTCCAGTACTGATAACATTCGATGGCAAATTCCTTGAACTCTTTTTCAGGTCTGGAATGAAATTCAAATACGAAAAATATCCCATAAAATGGATAAAAAACTCGAAATAAAAGATGAAGGAAAATCCCGGACTTTAAATTATACCATGAATTCTTTGGCTCCTGCTGGCTTTTTCCCCTTTGAAAGTGGCGGTGAAAATCTCCAGGAACTTGTGGATGCAGTTAACAGAGCAACTGGCGCATTTTAAAAACTGGGCAGTTGATACGTAAACAGCGGGTCACCGTTGTCTTGAAACAGGTGAAAGGATAAAGGTTTAAGAGTATTTTTATATCCTCTTAAAAACAGTTATGCCCATCAAAGGCCTTCTATAACCTCTGCAAGCTGCCTTAAGGTCCTGACCTCCCTCACAGCTGCACCGGCATCCCTGTAAATTGAAACACAGCTGTCAACAACGTCCCACTTCTTTTTTGGTTCGGGGTTCAGTATGAGGACCTTCCTTGCCCTCTCAGACATTTCAGCCACCAGTTCAGCGCTTTCAGGGACCCCATCCTTTCTTGGACCTGCCCAGTCCCTGCAGTCTGACAGGATCACTATACATGATTTTCCAGTGAAATTAACATTTTCAAGAAAGTCGCTGAAGGCAGTGTACATGTTTGATGTCCCATGGAGCATGAGGTTCCTTATCCTGGACTCCCTGAGGTTCCTGAAGGCATCATAGAGGTCATCCTCATCAAGGAGGTGGGTCGTTTCAATGACCCTGCTGTCGAAGTCAAAGAACCGTGACCTGTAGAACGTCTTCTGGGCCGCGTAGACTATGCAGAAGAACCAGTTGCTTATCCAGTCGCAGGACCCGCTCACATCACTGAGGAATATGTGCTGGCTCTTTCTTTCCCTGGGCTCTGACCTCATGAGCTCAATTATTGTGCCACCATGCTTCATGTTCTTCCTTATGCTCCGCCTTATATCGGGTCGCATCTTCTTTGAACGGCGGAGCCTCCTGGATCTTCTATTGGCAATCTTCATTCCCAGTCTGCGGCAGAGCTCAAATATCTCCGGGTCGAATGAGTTAAGGGTGGACATATCCCTGTCAAGGACCTGGGTCTCATCGGTTCCGGGGTCAAACACGTCCAAGATTTCAGGTTGAATTTCAGCCAATTCCTCAATATTTATGCCCTCTGTGACCTCACCGGGGGTCTGTTCCTCTGAAGACCTAATTCTCTCACCCTTCCCTGAACCGGATGATTCATCACTTTCTTCATCCAGAAACCCAAAAACTTCATTATATGCGTCCATAAAAGCTTTGAAGTGCCTCATGTCCTTAACATAAACTGAAAAGAGTGCATCCCTGAGCTCAGGTCTGTTTTTGAATATTTTATAGGCTGAAAATGCGTCTTTGGTGCTCCTTATACTGACGGGAATTCCCTTATTCCTTAAAATGTTTGAAAGAAGGATGATCTTCTCCATAAACCATGTGCTCCAGTGTCACTGGCGGTTAACTCTCATCAAGGGATTCCACAAGTCCCCGGACCTTGCCCTCGTCTGCCCTGTTTTTTATAACGACACCCAGGGTCTCCTCAGCTGTTTCCCTGTCAATGTGTTCCTTTCCAAGGGCCATGAGGGTCCGGAGCCAGTCCACCGTTGCCCTTATTGAGGGTTTCTTTATAACGCCCAGTTCCCTTATCCTGTTTATGAACATGACGGTCTCCTGAACCAGAGCAGCGGGTGCTGAGGGGACGTGCGTCCTCACAATCTCCATTTCACGTTCAGGGTCAGGGTAGTCGATGTGGATATAGAGGCACCTGTCCCTTGTCTCATCCAGGAGGTTTCGCTGGGAGTTGGATGTGAGGAAGACCATTATATCATTTCTGAGGTCAAAGGTTCCAAGGTCATTGACTGTTATCTGTTTTTCTCCAAGTGCCTGAAGCAAGAAACTCTCAACCTCCTCGTCGGCCTTATCTATTTCATCTATGAGGAGAACTGATGGTTTCTCATTGATGAATGCTGATAGAAGGGGTCTCTTTATGAAGTACTCCTCGCTGAAGACGTCCTCTTGGGATCCGCTGATCCTGGACCTTTCAAGGCTCAGAAGCTGCTTCTGGTAGTTCCATTCCCCAACTATCTGTTCAAATGTTATGCCCTCGTAGCACTGTATCCTGAAGAATTCCCTTCCAAGGGCCTCGGCTGCCTTTCTGGCCAGCATTGTCTTTCCTGTGCCTGGGGGACCCTCCACAAGGATGGGCTTTCCAAGTTCCAGTGCCAGAAAGAGTGTTATCAGGATCTCCCTGCCTGGTACGTAGCCCACACCCCTCAGTGATGAGTCAATCTCATCCAGTTTTTCTGATGGTTTCATCATACCACGGATAACCTATGGTTCTGTGCACCCATAAAAATTTTGGTGGACACTCAGTGGAGCTCTGAGGGCTTTACATTGATCCTGCAGGCATCTGATCCCCTTATTATATCCACATGACATTCCACGTCGATTTTTTCCTCACTGAGTATCCTGTGGATGTCGTCAACTGTCTCAACAGGCTCATCATCGATTGCCACTATCACATCGCCCCTCATCATTCCAGCGTCCCCTGCCGGACCATCCTGGAGTGATGCTATCATCACACCCCTCTCTGAGTTTAAGCCGAGTTTTTCCCGTAGTTCATCCCTGATGAGTATGTTCTGGCATGAAACCCCCAGGTGGGCCCTCCTTATTTTACCGTCCTTTATGAGTTTATCTGCAACCTCCCGGACTGTATTTGATGGTATGGCAAAGCAGAGCCCCTGGGCCGGCCTTATGAGTGCTGTGTTTATTCCAAGTACCCTTCCGCGGAAGTCCACCAGTGGGCCGCCAGAGTTTCCAGGGTTGAGTGCCGCGTCTGTCTGTATGACCCCATCAACGAGTCTGCCTGTCATTGTCCTGAGGGATCTCCCTGTGGCACTCACCACCCCTGCTGTGACAGTGAACTGGAAGCCAAAGGGGTTGCCTATTGCAAGGGCGAGCTGACCAACCCTCACCCTGCTGGAGTCTGCAAATTCAGGGACCTGGAGTTCTGTTTCAGGTTCAATTTTTATGACTGCAATGTCAGTGTGTGGGTCATCACCCACAACCTCTGCTGTGTGGTGCTCCCCTGTGTGGAGGTTCACGTCTATCCTCTCTGCCCCGTGGATGACGTGGCTGTTGGTTATTATATGGCCGTTCTCTGTATAGATGACCCCTGAGCCTCCGCCTGCTGCTCCACTTCCTGATTTTGACTGTGTTGTTACCCTGACAACCGAGGGGCTAACCGCCGCGGATGCATCCATGACGGCTCTTGAATATGCATCCATTATTTCTGATTCTTCTAACTCATTTTCCTCAAATTCATGATTTATGCTTTTATTTTTGGCTTTAAACATTTTTAGATTTCCTGAAATTTTTTAAACCCATATTAAAATCTTTTTAGGTGTTTTTCAGAACCCAAGAAATTTAGTTAACTTAAGTTATTAAAATGGTAGTATATAAACTTTTTGCATCTGCAGATGATTTTATAAGTAACTTATGAGAGAATTATATGGTTACTCAATGGTGATACCCATGGATCTTCTATCGATGGTTTTCATTGGAATTGGCCTCGGGATGGACACATTCAGCATATCAGTGAGCCGGGGCCTTGTGAGCCATGAATCAGGAATCAACTACGCCCTCATAACTGCATTCTCATTCGGTGCATTCCAGGCGTTCATGCCCATCCTAGGATGGATATCCGGTATTGAGATCCAGAGCATCGTATCAACCTTTGCGCCCTGGGTTGCATTTACACTCCTCCTTCTCATCGGGCTGAAAATGATATACGAGAGCACCATGCTTGAGGAGGAGGAATTCAAATTCAGTTACCGTGAACTCCTTCTGCTCTCGGTTGCAACCAGCATAGACGCCTTTGCTGTGGGTGTCAGCTTTGCACTCCTTAACATATCCATATGGCTGCCCATAATAATCATAGGAATCATCACATTCTTCCTCTCCCTTGGGGGGAGCTACCTTGGAGAGAAGATAGGTCACATATTTGAAAACCGTATAGAGGCGCTGGGTGGTGTCATCCTCATCCTCATTGGTTTAAGGATACTCCTGGAGAATAACGTCCTCTGAGGACCATGCTCACTGATATTATTGGGGGGTGCCCGGTCTGAGGGTTGGAATCTGTCAGATGCAGGTAAATGAGAGAAAGGAAGAAAACATCAAAAAGGCCTCTGAGATGATAAGGGAAGCGTGCAGAAGGGGTGCTGAACTTGTGGTTCTTCCTGAGATGTTCACATGCCCCTACGACTCTGAACTCTTCCCTGAATATGCAGAGGATGAGAATGGAAAGACCATAACCACAATGAAATCCCTTGCAGCGGAGCTGGGTGTCCATCTGGTTGCAGGTTCAATTCCCGAGCGGACCCCCGAGGGGATATACAACACCTCCTTCATCATTGATGATGGTGGTGAAGTCGTGGCGAGGCACAGGAAGGTTCACCTC
Organism: Methanothermobacter sp. K4; assembly: GCF_022014235.1. Classification (NCBI taxonomy): domain Archaea; kingdom Methanobacteriati; phylum Methanobacteriota; class Methanobacteria; order Methanobacteriales; family Methanobacteriaceae; genus Methanothermobacter; species Methanothermobacter sp. K4. Next base: position 46,999 of record NZ_JAKLTD010000004.1, on the reverse strand, counting down.
TTTGATATAGACGTGGAGGGCGGGATAACCTTCAGGGAATCCGACAGTCTCATTGCAGGTAGCTCTGTGACCGTTACTGAAACGGGTGCTGCTGTGATCGGGGTTGGTATATGCTATGACATGCGCTTTCCTGAACTCTCAAGGATGATGGCCCTGGGGGGTGCGGAGGTTCTCATATTTCCCGGTGCATTCAACATGACAACCGGACCAGCCCACTGGAGGCTCCTTGTGCGATCGAGGGCCCTTGACAATCAGTGCTACTGTGTTGCAGTATCCCCTGCAAGAAATCCCGGGGCATCCTATGTTGCATACGGCCACTCACTTGTCGCCGACCCATGGGGTTCTGTTATGGTTGATGCAGGCAGCTCAGAACGTGTTCTAACAGTCGACCTGGATATGGAAATGGTGGAGAAAGTGAGAGGGGAGCTTCCACTTCTAAGGAATCGGAGACCAGATGTTTACAGGTGGATGGAGGGGGATGATCATGAATAGACCCTCTGGGAAATCCATCATCATACTCCTCGTGGGTATCATCCTTGCATTCTCATCATATTTTGTAGCCAACGTGGATATAGGGGGTTATTCTGCTGTATCTGCTGTTTTCATCATATCCATGGCCCTCCCATCATTTATTTCAGTGATAAGGGACCTCAGGGGTCGTGGTGTTATTCTGATACTTGTTCTGGGGGCCTATGCAATTCTGATAGAAACAGTGGCCATAGTAACAGGTTTCCCTTACTCGGAGTTCCACTACAGTGAACTCATTGGACTGAAGATCCTTGGACACACACCCTTCACGGTCCCATTCGCATGGCTGCCCCTCTTCCTTGGGTCGGCCTATCTTGCAAAGGAATCTGCTGGTGGGAGACTGAAATTTCTGGGCCTCTCAACTCTCCTTGTGGTTCTCACAGATGTGGTGATTGACCCTGCAGCCGTGACCCTCAACTTCTGGATCTGGAGTAATCCAGGAATATTCTATGGTGTGCCCCTCCAGAACTTTGCCGGATGGGTGCTCTCAGGTTTCATAGCATCCCTCATTCTGCTTGTGGTTCTGGGTGATTCTATTAAGGAAATGAAAGCAGGGACCATCTCCAGCCTCTACCTGATAATGTGCTTCTGGACAGCGGCCTGCCTCTTCCTTGGACTTGAGATTCCCTTCATAACCGGTTTAATCCTCCTGGCACTCATACTCATTAAAACAGGGGCAAACCTGTGGTAGGATCCTGAATAGTTAAATCCAGAAAACTACAGCAAAAAACCTTCAAGATCAAATCCAGTGAAAAATCTTGTGGTTTATGAGCGCAAGGAATAGCAGACCCCCAAGGGCTGTGTTGACGTAGGGCAGGTACCAGTAAACCCTCTCTATCCTTATTCTTTCGAAAAGAAGTACCGAAATGGGAAATGCAGGATACGCAAATACCAGGAAGCTGAGGGGATGTAGATCTGTAAGATAGATTGTGATGAAGGATAATATCAGCCAGAAGGCTGCTGAAAGTGCAAGTGCCGCCCTTTCACCCATGAATACTGGTGTTGTGTTGATTCCTGCCCTCCTGTCGTACTCTGTGTCAGGTACGGCAGAGAATATGTGCATGGCAGCGATGTGGCAGTAGCCTGCAAGGAGGATTATGGGTTCAGGGAGGCTTCCTGATGCAAGGCTGTAGGCAAATACACCGGGCATGATGTAGAGGTAATTGGATGAAAAATCCAGGAAGGGTCTCTCCTTGAATCTGAGTGGGGGTGCACTGTAGAAATAGGATAAAAATAAAAATCCGAGGAAAAGAATGGTATCCTGTGGTTTCTGTGAAAACATGAGGGCGGCGCTGATACCTGTAACTGCAAGCAGTGAATTTCTGAGTTTCCTCCTCTCACTCTGCATCAACATGTGCTCCCTTGAGCCCTTTTTGGGGTTGAATCTGTCTGTATCCTCATCCCAGTAGTCATTGACGCCGTAGATGAACACATTCGCCGGGAAAAAGAAGTATAGGAGGTAGATGTAATAGGCCGGTGCAAGAAAATCTGTGAAACCCTCCGCTGCAAGGGTGTATCCAATTACATACGTCCCCCCGGTGTATATCCAGAACCTGAATCTGGATATGCCAACCAGAAAGCCCGTATAATCCCTGATTGAATTAAAAAGGGATCTGGAGGTCATCTGAGGCATTTGAAGGTCCCCTAAATACCCTGATTAATGGGTGCCCTGGGCCTGATGAGCCTCAGCATGTTCAGGAGGGCCCCTGAGACCACCCTGCCCCTTGATGGCTTCACCTTCCTCCGGTAGACTATGAGGGGGTCCCTTTCGATTATCCTGGACGTCCAGAGGTACATGTCGGCGGCGGTCTTTATGGGTACCAGGTAGCGGTAGGGGATGTACCTGTAACCCTCCTCTGCCCTCCTCTGCCAGTCCCTGTAAATATCAATCTGAGCCCTGAGGAAGGATCTGAAATCATCCTCCCTTCCCCTTATTTCACTTAAATCCAGTGACTCCAGATCAAATCTTTCAAGTTCAGTCAGCGGAAAGTAGAGCCTCCCGAGTTCAATGTCCTCTGCTATGTCCCTTATGAAGTTGACGTACTGCATGGCCCTCCCGAGGTAGCGGGCATGTGGGTATGAATCTGTGTCAAGGCCCATGATGGATGCCATGAATAGGCCCACAACCTCAGATGAACCCAGGAGGTACTCCTCAAGGTCAGCCATTGTCCTGTAGGATGAGACAGTTATATCCATCTCCATTGATCTTAGAAAGGCCTCTGTCCACTCTTTATTGAAAGATTTTCTGGCTGAAAGTTCAGCGAATGAATCAACAACCACATCCCCTGTTTTTTCGCCTGATGATGCCGCCCGGTAGCGTTCAACAAAGTCGTAGAACCCCTCGGTATCCTGGGGTATTCTGTCAACATAGTCATCTGCCTTTCTCAGGAAACTGTAGAGTATGAAAACGTCCCTCCTCACCTTTGGTGGGAAGAAGAGGGTGCTGTAGAAGTATGTTTTGCTTCCCCTTTTGAATATTGAATAGATTTTTTCATCAATCAAGAGCCTATCACCCATGTAACCTTTTAAAGTTGCCTTTCATGGAATTCTGGACTATTCGCCCATTTCTTCCAGTATCTCTTTGCAGACAATCTGGGAGGATATTAGTGTCATTGGCACCCCTATACCTGGATGGGTGTACTGTCCAGTGTAGTAAAGGTTTTTAACCTTCTTACTTTTATGTGCCGGTCTCCAGAGGGCGGTCTGCCTGAGAGTATGGGATAGGCCAAGTGCTGTCCCCCTGTATGCATTGTAGCGTTCCCTGAAGTCATTTATGGCGAATATACGCTTCACCACCACATGGTCCCTTATCTTCATACCGGTCTTCCCCTCAAGGTCATCCATGACCCTGCTGTAGAGGCCCTCCCTCAGCTCCTGGTTATCCTCCATACCCGGTGCCAGTGGAACCAGTATGAAGAGGGTGTCTGATCCCTCAGGAGCAGCTGTTGTATCCGTCCTTGAGGGAACATTCACATAGTATGATGGCCTATCAGGCCATGAGGCCTTCTCAGGGTCAAAGACCTGCTGGAATTTGTCTGCCCAGTCCCTCTCAAGGAAGAGGTTATGGTGGTCAAGGGCGTCTATGGTGCGGTCAACACCCACGTAGGCCACAAAGGCTGATGGTGCCAGTACCCTTGAATTCCAGTAATTCTCATCATAGGTCCTGTGGTCGGCATCAAGGAGTTCAAGTTCACTGTGGGGGTAATCTGCATTCACAAGCACTGCATCGGCATCGTGGATGTTCCTGTCGGTCACAACAGATTTGGCCATATTATCTGTAACCTCTATCCTCTTAGCCTCCTCATTGAAACGGAATTCGGCCCCGTTCTCAAGTGCAAGTTCATATATGGACTCTGCAACCCTCCTTATACCCCCCTCAGGGTAGAAAACCCCCAGTGTCATGTCAATGTGGGACATGATATGGTACATGGATGGTGTATCCTGCGGTGCGCTTCCAAGGAATCCTATGGAGTACTGAAGTATCTTTCTTGCCTCATCACTCTCAAAGCGTTTGTTAACAAAGTGCTCAAGGGATTCAAGTATGTTGAGTCTTATCCCCTGGAGCAGGAGCTTCCCATTCAGGAAGTCAAGGATTGAACGGTAGTCCCTGTAGAGCATCTCCTTTACAACGGAATCATAAAGTTCGCCTGCTGAATGGAGGTACTCCCTGAGCTTCTCGCCCCCGTTTTCCTCGAAGCTGTCAAAGAGTTCATAGTTCCTTTCAATATCTGGTGAGACACTTACAACCTTATCATCATCAAAGAATACCCTGTATGCAGGGTCAAGTTGTTTCAGGGAGTAGAAATCCTCAGGTTTCCTTTTGAACTCTGCAAAGAAGTTCTCAAATATGTCCGGCATGAGGTACCATGATGGGCCCATATCAAATGTGAACCCCCCCTCACTGTAGACGCTTGCACGACCACCTGGACCCTCATTTTTCTCAATAACAGTTACATCCATCCCATCCCCTGCAAGAAGCGCTGCTGCAGATAGACCTCCAAATCCAGCCCCCACGATCACTATCCTCATGAAACCACCGGCTAAAAATTATATATAGATATATAATGACACTCAAAAAATATAAAAGTTTCATGAGGACTGTAATAAACAATATTACTGAATTAAGTGATTGATGAACACTTCACCCAACGAAAACCCAAGGCTAGGACTGGATCTTTTTGAGTGACTTATTGGCAGCCTTCTTGAAGTCCTTATCCCCCTTTCTTCTGGCCTTCTTGATTGGCTCTATGGCCCTTGGATCCCTTAGGTCGCCAAGTGACCTTACAGCTGCCAGTTTAACTCCCCAGTCCTCATCCTCAAGTGCCCCTATGAGTGGTTCCACGGCCCTCTTATCCCCCAGTTCCCCAAGGGACCTTGCAGCGAATTTCCTCACTCCCCAGTCCTCATCCCCAAGTGCCTCAATGAAGTGATCCACAACGCAGGGATCCCCTATCTTCTTGAGGGCGAATGTGGCGTATCTCCTGACATCCCCCTCTGCAGTGTCCATTATTTCAATGAGCCCCTCAAGAGATACTTTCCCGAATTCTGCAAGTTTCTCTGCAGCTTTAAATCTGACAGGATGACTTTCATCCTCCAGAAGTCTTAAAAGTATTTCAACGGATTCCTCTGATGGTTCAAGTTCATCCACGGCCTTCATCTTTTCCTCTGAATCCATGAGGCCAATATTATCCTTCAAGGTCCTATCAGCCATGAGAATCACCTGATAAATTCACCTGATTGATTCTGCAATGATAAATCAGTGCTGATAATCTTTTATTCCACAGACGATATAAATGTTAATGGACCCAATTCCTGACTGGTAGGAGGATGTGGATGCATAAACTGGATGTCAAGAAAAAAAAGTCCCGGTGGTATTTACTGTCTGAGGTTATCAAACTGGGTAGACTTCCATTTCTCGGGGCTGGCCTGATCCTCTATGCCACAGGGGCCGTTCTTGCAGGTATAGGGAGGGGTTACCTTCCCCCTGACCAGTTCATCATGGGATATGCGATCGTGATGCCGGCCCATCTTTCTGTATCCTACAGCAATGACTACTATGACTTTGAACTGGACAACCCTGATGCTGCGACAGCATATACCGGGGGAAGCGGGGTTCTCCAGAGACACCCGGAACTCAGAGGATTTGCCTGGAAGTTCGCTGTCCTTCTCATATCAGTATCCCTGGCACTTGCCGTTATCTACACTTTCATCTACCGTAATCCTGCAGTTCTTCTACTTGCAGTTGCCGGTAATCTGCTTGGATGGTTTTACAGTGCCCCACCAGCCAGACTCTCATACAGGGGGCTGGGTGAGGTTGCAACAGCCCTTACAGGTTTCATATTCCCTGCAATGGGTTACTCTGTAATCAGGGGCGTGATTGATACCCCTCTAATCCTCTTCTCCATCCCAATAATGCTTCTGCAGCTTGTTTTCATCATAAACGTTGAGATACCTGACCTCAGGGAGGACCTGCTGGGGGGCAAGATGACGTTTCCTGTCAGGAGGGGTGTGCCTGCATCCAGGGCAGTTATGGCCTTAAGTGCGACTGCTGCAACGGTTGCACTGGGACTTCTCGAATTCTCCCCACATTTTGATCCCAGGATCAGTTTTCCCATAATAGCTCTACTTTCACTTACAGTCACAGTTCCCTGCATCTATTATTACCTCCATGGCTCAGATGAAGTTAATGTGAAGGGATCTGAGGTTGTGATGAACTCACTCATAGCCTTCGGGGCCCTTGACCTCCTCTACCTCATCAGTGTTCTGGTGATGCAATGAACACGGTTAAACTGATGGATGGACTGGAAATATGTGACCTGTCACTTCTCATTGAGGATTCAATGATAGTAGCCGACCTCCACCTGGGGTACGAACAGTACCTCACCAGTGAGGGAGTGATGGTCCCGGGATTCCAGTTCAGAAGGATAGTTGAGCGGATAGAATCCATAAGGGACGCATCAGGTGCCTCAGGCATCATCATAAATGGTGACCTCAAGCATGAATTCGGTAGGGTGAGCCGTCAGGAGAACCGCGAAATCATTAGGATGATGGACTACCTCCAGGAAAACTTCAGGGAGATAACACTGATCAAGGGTAATCATGACCCAATCATACCCCACATGTCCAGTATCTCAGGTATTGCAATCCATGAAACCATGAAGGTGGATGATTTCCTCCTGACACATGGCCATGTGATACCAGAAGGACTTGACGCTGAAAATATCATCATAGGTCATGAACACCCCTGTGTGGGTCTCAGAAGCGGTGAAAGAGTTGAAAAGATCAAATGCTTCCTCCTGGGGCCCTTCAGGGATATGAACCTCGTTGTCATGCCATCCTTCAATTTCATAACCGAGGGCTCTGACATCCTCCATGAGGCTGTACTATCCCCCTTCCTCAGGGAGGCTGAGATTGAGGAATTCCATGTCTATGGTGTTGAGGACTTTGAGGTTTTCGATTTCGGGACGGTGGGTGCCCTCATGGAGTTCACCTCATCCACGGGATTCAGTGATGGGTGGTGAGGCCCATGATAGTCAGGCAGAAGAGGAAATACTCAAGCAGAAGGATACACTCGGTCCTCCACCCATGGGTCAGCGAATGGTTCAGGAGGACCTTTGATGATTTCACAGAGGCCCAGAAGTATGCGATAATGGATATACACATGGGGAGGAACGTCCTTGTATCGTCACCAACAGGTTCAGGAAAGACACTCACCGCATTTCTTTCAATAATCAGTGAACTCACCACACTTGCAGATAGGGGTGAACTGGAGGACAGCGTCTACTGCATATACATTTCACCCCTTAAGGCCCTTGATAATGACATAGAAAGGAACCTTGAGGAACCCCTCCAGGGTATAAGGGAGATTGCAGAGGAGGAGGGCAGGGACCTTGAGATAAGGAAGGCTGTGCGGACCGGTGACACCAGCAGCTATGAGCGCTCCAGGATGCTCAAGAATCCCCCGCACATCCTTATAACAACACCTGAGACGCTCTCAATACTCCTGGTGGCCCCGAAGTTCCGTGAAAAGCTTTCAACTGTGCGCTATGTTATCGTGGATGAAATACACTCCCTTGCAGATAATAAGAGGGGTGTTCACCTTTCACTGAGCCTTGAGAGACTGCAGCACCTTGTCGGTGACTTCACAAGGATTGGTTTATCTGCAACGGTGCATCCACTTGAGCGTGTTGCAGGATTCCTGGTGGGTTACAGCTACGGTGAGGAGAGGGACTGCATCATAGTGGACGTCAGCTACCTGAAGGAACTTGACATTGAACTCATCTGCCCGGTTGATGATATCGTGGCCGCTGACCCTGAGGAAATTGGTAATGCTCTCTACGACATCCTCCATGACCTGATAATGGAACACCGGACAACCCTCATCTTCACCAACACGCGGAGCGGGACCGAGAGTGTGGTTTACAACCTGAAAAGTCGCTTTCCTGAGAGCTACACCGATGAAAACATCATGGCACACCACTCATCACTTTCAAGGGAGATAAGGCTTGAAACAGAGGAGAAACTCAAGAGGGGTGAGCTGAAGGCGGTTGTATCGTCAACGTCCCTTGAACTCGGGATAGACATCGGGTACATTGACCTCGTGGTTCTTCTGAGTTCACCCAAATCTGTTTCAAGGGCCCTTCAGCGGATAGGGAGAAGCGGGCATCAGCTTCATGAGAAATCGAAAGGACGGATAGTTGTCGTGGACAGGGATGACCTTGTTGAGTGTTCACTCATACTCAAGAACGCCGTTGAGGGCAAAATAGATTCCATAAGGATACCCGAGAACTGCCTGGATGTCCTGGCCCAGCACATATACGGGATGGCCATTGAGAACCCATGGGACATTGACCATGCCCTGGAGGTTATAAGGAACAGTTACTGCTACAGGGACCTCAGGAGGGATGATTACCTCTCTGTACTCAGCTACCTTGCAGGGGAGTATGCCGAGCTCGAGGAGAGGTACGTCTATGCCAAGATCTGGGTTGACCACGACAAGAACATGTTCGGGAGGAGGGGTAAACTTGCAAGGATACTCTACTCCACCAACATAGGGACCATACCCGATAGGAGCGCGGCGGTTGTTAAGTGCAACGGGAAGGTTGTGGGGAGGATAGAGGAGGACTTCATGGAGAAACTCAGAAAGGGGGATACCTTCGTTCTTGGCGGGAAGATCTACAGATTCAACTATGCAAGGGGTATGACCGTCAATGTCAGCCCCGCCTCAGGGCCCCCCAACATTCCCTCATGGTTCTCAGAGCAGCTACCCCTCTCATTTGACCTTGCAGTTGACATACAGCGCTTCAGGGACATTATGGATGGTAAGTTCCAGTACGGGCGTTCAAGGACAGAGATAATGGAGTTCATAATGGGCTACCTCCACGTGGATGAGAGGGCCGCAGGTTCAATCTATGAGTATTTCCGTGAACAGTACCTCTACGCGGCAATACCCAGCATCAGGAGGATGCTTGTTGAGTACTACACTGGATTTGGGGGCAGAAAATTCATCGTCTTCCACAGCCTCTTTGGAAGGAGGGTTAACGACGCCCTATCAAGGGCTGTTGCCTATGTCATTGCACAGCGTTACCGGCGGGACGTTATGATATCTGTCTCCGATAATGGATTCTATCTGAGTTCAGAGGGAAAGATGGGTGGGCTCGAGTCATTCATGGAACTTGAACCTGATAACCTCAGGGAAATACTTAAGAAGGCCCTTGACCGGACAGAAACCCTTGCAAGCAGGTTCAGACACTGCGCTGGCCGTGCCCTCATGATACTCCGCAGGTACAGGGGGGAGGAGAAATCTGTTGGCAGGCAGCAGGTACGGGGTAAGATACTCCTTAAATTTGTGAGTGAACTGGATGACAGGTTCCCCATACTCGAGGAGGCCCGCAGGGAGGTTATGGAGGACTACATGGACATCGAGAATGCCATCAGGGTCCTTGAATGGATCCGTGATGGTGAGATGGAGATACAGCAGATTGACACGAGGATACCCTCACCATTTGCCTTTAACCTGGTTGCCCAGGGTTACCTGGATGTGCTCAAGTATGAGGACCGGATAGAATTCATCAGGAGGATGCATCAGGCTATACTGGATGAGATCAGGTGACTTTAAGTTATGAGGAAGATCAGAAGGTGATTCTCAGATTTGGGGCGAAGCATCATATTACCTTAAAATCGACCTTATTAATCATCAGCACACCTTTTTTTCAGAACAAGCATCATGTTACCTCCCCTCCTGAACTCATAGTCCACTGTAACTGCGAATGCTTCAAATTCATCTCTTCTGTGTTCCAGTATGCTCTCTGCATACTCTGAGAGTTTTCCGTTCTCCTTGACGATTGGATATATCCTCACCTCTGAGCTGACGCGTATCATCTCGGAAATGGCCATTTCATGAAATTCCCTGTCAAGCCTGTGGTCATATATGAAGAGGAGATGGGATGAGAGAAGGAGATCAAATTCATCATCATCAAATGGTAAATCCCTGAGGTCCCCCCTCACGTAAAGTTCAGGGTGCTCTCTGTAGCTTTCCTCAAAACACCTGCAGGCATCCAGACGTTTTTCGAGCATCTCCTCAGGTGAAGAGTAGAACCTCCACACGAAATGATTTCTGATTCTCTTAAGGGCATCTGTGAGGGCCATGAGGTGCTCCCTGCACATATTTCCAAGAGTATCTGCCTCCTCACCGTACATGATGTCACAGGCCCTCACATCAAGGCCCTGCTCCGCCATGAGTGGTGTGAATGAGCTGGCACCAGCGGGACAGTCAAGTATTCGCAGTCCCCTAAGTTCATTTATTCTGAGATCAAACATCTTCATGTATTCCTGGCATGTGCGGGCGGTGAAGAGGGGCCCCTCTATAACTGGCATAATGTCACCTGTCTATAAGTGTGTTGTATGTGATACTTTAGCATGCACCCACGTAAAGAGGACCTGTGTGTGGACCTCCATCACTACTTTGTATGTGACACCTTAGCTTGCAACCCACCCAACACGACCGAAATCTTTATATACTAGAATTCTAACATATAGGTTTGTGTGTCTCATACACACATCACCCCCTAAATTATTGCTTTCAACTTCCGGGATATTTTGTTCTGTTGAAAGCACCAAAAAAATCAGCTTCCAGAGATAAAAAACGAAAAAGCACCTCCCCGTTTTTTCACTCCTAACAACCCCCCTTTAAATCTCTGGAAGCTACCCCCCATACTTCAGGTGCATGATTCTTACTACAGATTTCTGATTTTTAAGTTCCTCCAAGCTGTTCATGAATAGATCATTAAGCTTACTTAACCTCATTAAAGAGAGGGAACACTATTTATGCGCCCATTCACATACCAGTAACCATGAAGGCACTTGTGGTATATTATTCAAGAACCGGGCGTACCAGGGAGGTTGCATCTCAGATCGCCAGGGAACTCAAATGTGACATCGAGGAGATAAGGGACACCCAGAAGCGGACGGGTCTCATAGGGTTTTTAAAATCAGGTTATCAGGCTGCAAGGGGCAGGGACACTGTACTTGAACCCTATGAAAGGGACCCATCAGACTATGACCTTGTGATAGTGGGTACACCGGTCTGGGCAGGTAATCCCTCAGTGCCCATGGGCACCTACCTCCGGGAGAATGCATCAAAGATAAAAAATGCTGCCTTCTTCTGTACATATGGTGGAAGCGGTGCAGAGGGAACATTCAGGCGTATGAGTGATATCATCGGGAAGGAGCCCCTCCAGACAGTTGCCATAACCGAGAGGGAAATAAAGGAGAATGTCTGTGACTGCAAGATAGAACCCTTTGTAAGGGATGTTGAAGCAGCATTCAGAACTGAGGAATAGCCAAGATGCCCAGACATCCTTCTTCAATACTTTCCAGCTTGCAGAGAAAAAGCTTTCTGGCCTTTCAGTTCCCAGGCGAATCTATATCCTCATAATAGGGTTTTATATCAATAACAGGTGAGCCATCCAGTGCATCAAGGCCCCTCACCCTGAGGAAATCACCTGACTCCAGCAGCTCCACCAGACACAACCCTATCGGGTTGGGTCTTGCAGGGGCCCTTGTTGAAAAAACACCCCTCTTCTTCTTTTTACCCCGCGGAACAACCTTAAGAACATCCCTCTCAGCCAGGTGCTGCCAGTAGAGAACAAAGAGGTACCTGAAAAGTTCAATTCCATCCACAGCGTCACGGTACTCCGGGAAGATGTGGATCTCGCTCTCCTCCATTGAGAGTCTCCCCTGGTGAGGTGCCTCCCCCCTCCTCATGAATGGGGATCTCACAAATCCAACAGGCCTTAGTCTTATCTCCACAGATACCCCCCCCTAAATTACTGAGAATTAAACCTTAAATTCAGCCATAACAGTGCATGGTGCACTGTCAACTCCCCCAATAATCCATGGGACCACAAAGACCCTCTCAATAACCTCCGGAGCATTCATAAGTTTCATATCCTCCAGGATGAGAACTGGCTCGCCGTAGTCAGGGTCCTCAGTGAAGGCCGTTATGTGGGCCATCTCGCCCTCAGATGGGTGGTCTGGATTTGATATTGATATACAGTCCACTCCGATGGCCCTGATGCACCTGAAGTTCCTCCTTATGTTATCAATAAGTTCCGGTGTGATCCAGGGGTTATCCCTTAGGTAGGCGTCCTCGCCCCTCACTGACTCGAAGCCCGTCCTTATGAGGAGGAGGTCGCAGTCTGGAATCTCAATATCACCACTTCCTATGGGGTCCCCTGGCCCCACATCAACGTCCACAGTGCAGACATCATTGAATACAAGTTCATCAATGCTGTATTCACATATCCTCCTTCCGCCCTCAATGAAATGGGCCGGGGCATCAATATGGGTCCCGGCATGGTTGGATGTGATGATGGTGTGGGTCTCATACCCATCCACAGGTATCCTGTTCCTGATTGATATCCTCACCTCATCAAGTGCCGTGTGAACCGGTGAACCATCTTCCAGTGAATGTGAAAGAAGCTCATACATGATATAACTCCCTTACTGGAGACATTTACTCCTGCAGTTTTCTATAAAATCTGCCACACCCCTGTCGGTGAGGTGGTAGCGTGCCATCTTACCATCCCTTTCATAGTCAACGATCCCCGCACTTCTCAGGATTCTGAGCTGGTGGGAAACCGCTGACTGGGTCATCTCAAGGAGGGATGCAAGTTCACAGACACAAAGGGAATCCACAGTGAGTGCCTCGATTATCCTTAGCCTTGTGGGCTCGGATAATATTTTGAAGAGGTCACAGAGCCTTTTTATTTCATCATCTTCAGGCATCAACTCCCTCACCCTGAGCACCAGGGCCTCATTGGCATCATCGATTTCACAGACATCCCTCTTCATGGAATAATTTATAGATGAAACTGTAGATAATAATAACGTCACCATGATGGTGAAGCAAGATTAAAGAGCGGGTAAAGAGCCATGGCAGTGGACTGGATAAGAATAAGGGACATCCTGGGGGCCGAACACACCTACAAAACGGGTCCCCGTGGAAATGCAATTGACATACGGGTAAGTGAGCGGAGGATAACCGTCACCTACCTCAGGAATGGCACCCCGGCCCAGAGGGTTTTTCTGAAGTCAAACATAGTTTACTATGAGTACAGCTCTGAGCATCTCAGGAAAAAGTATGAGAGGCAGGTCTAAGATGAACACGATCATATTTGATATTGATAAAACGCTGCTTGTTGGATCCCACTGTCACTTTTACTCCTTCAGACAGGCGTTCATGGAACTTTTCAATGTTGATGTTGAGATAGACATAGGGAGCATCCAGGGAATGACTGATAAGGAGATAATATTCCAGACAGCATGGAAGTACGGCCTTGAAATCAGCGATGGGGACTTCGTGAGGATAGTGGATAGAATCTCATACAATTACCGCCTGAACCTTGAGAGGGATAACATAAGAGCCCTGGATGGTGCAGAAATTATTCTTAAACGTCTCAGTGAAGCCGGAACACCACTGGGGGTTGTTACCGGAAACATTGAGCCTGTCGCATGGTTGAAGCTCAGTGAGGCCTCATTTGATGGATACTTCAGGTTTGGGGGCTTTGGCAACGAGGGATGCAGCAGGGCCTCGATACTTAGGCTCGCCCTTGAAAGGGCATCCTCCATTTACGGACAGATACGGCGGGAAAATGTCATCACCGTAGGTGACACCCCGCGGGATATTGAAGCTGGAAAAGAACTTGGCCTGAGGACAGTGGGGGTTGCCACAGGGGACTTCACAGTTGATGAACTGGAGGCCGCGGGCGCCGATCACGTCCTTGAGGGTCTCGGTGACGTTGATACGTTCCTTGAAATAACAGGTTATGGGACTGCAGTGAGTATTATGGGTGATTGAATGAAGGTTCTTGTAACCGGAGCCTCGGGTATGCTTGGAAGTGACCTCATTGAGGTCCTGAAAGAGAACCATGAGGTTTTAACTTCAGGAGACCTTGACATCCGGGACCTTGAGGGGGTCATGGAACTTGCAGCCGAAACACAACCAGATACCATCATACATGCAGCTGCATTCACAGATGTTGACTGTGCCGAGTCAGAGCGTGAAACCGCCTATCAGGTGAACGTACTTGGGACCAGGAACGTTGCGGCTGCTGCATCACATACAGGCACCAGGATGGTTTACATATCCACCGATTATGTTTTCAATGGCGAGAAGGGTGATGAATACTTTGAATTTGATGAACCGGATCCCCTGAACTTCTATGGTAAAACCAAGTACCTGGGTGAGCTTGCTGTGCGGGATCTGACGGATAAATTCTACATAGTGAGGACATCCTGGCTCTTTGGGAGGAACGGGAGGAACTTTGTAAGGACCATGGTGGAACTGGCAGAGAGGGGCCATGAGATAAGTGTTGTTGATGACCAGTACGGATCTCCAACATACACCCGTGACCTTGCAGGTGCAATCGGGAGGCTCATTGAAAGGCCCGCCTATGGTGTGTACCACATAACAAATTCTGGCCACTGCTCATGGTATGAATTTGCCAGGGAGATATTCCGTGCACTGCAGATGGATGTTAAACTGAAACCTGTAAGGAGCCATGAATTCCCGAGGCCCGCCCGCAGGCCATCATTCTCTGTACTTAAAAATTATAACTGGGCCATGGAGGGCTTCAAACTCCTCAGAAGCTACAGGGAAGCCCTTAAGGATTACCTTGAAGAGATGAGACAAGGAGGTGGACGATGAAGGGTATAGTGCTGGCAGGGGGTTCAGGAACCCGTCTCTACCCCATAACAAGGGCTGTTTCAAAGCAGCTCCTACCCATATATGATAAGCCCATGATATACTACCCGCTATCTGTGCTGATGCTCGCAGGTATAAGGGATATACTTGTGATATCAACCCCAAGGGACCTACCACTCTACAGGGACCTGCTGGGGGACGGGTCACAGTTCGGTGTCAGGTTCTCCTATGAGGTGCAGGAGGAACCCCGCGGGATTGCCGATGCATTCCTCGTGGGAAAGGATTTCATTGGAGACTCAAGGGTTGCCCTGGTCCTGGGTGATAACGTGTTCTACGGGCACAGGTTCAGTGAAATACTCCAGAGGGCTGCATCTATCAGGGAGGGCGCTGTTATATTCGGTTACTATGTAAAGGACCCCAGACCCTTTGGGGTTGTTGAATTCGACAGTGAAGGCCGGGTTATATCCATAGAGGAAAAACCTGAAAGACCCAAATCCAACTACGTTGTTCCTGGCCTCTACTTCTATGACAACCAGGTGGTTGAAATTGCCGGGAGAATAGAGCCATCAGAGAGGGGTGAACTTGAGATAACATCCGTCAATGAGGAGTACCTGAAGATGAAGAAGCTCCGGGTGGAGCTCATGGGTCGTGGTATGGCCTGGCTTGACACCGGTACCCATGACGGCCTCCTGGAGGCAAGCAGTTTCATAGAGACCATACAGAAGAGGCAGGGATTCTACATCGCATGCCTTGAGGAGATAGCCTATAACAATGGGTGGATCACAAGGGATGATCTCCTTGAAATGGCAGGAAAACTCGAGAAGACAGAATACGGAAAGTACCTTAGGGACCTCGCGGAGGGAAATTTCTATGGGTGACTTCAAATTCAAGGAAACCAGACTCGATGGTGCAATCATCATAGAACCTGAGGTCTACGAAGATGAACGGGGATACTTCATGGAGACCTTCAACCAGGCATTATTCAGGGACCATGGCCTTGATATCAGTTTTGTCCAGGACAACGAGTCAATGTCCCGGATGGGCGTCCTCAGGGGCCTTCACTTCCAGATGGAGAAACCCCAGGGAAAACTCATAAGGGTTGTAAAGGGTGAGATCTTTGATGTTGCGGTGGACCTCCGGAGGGACTCAGGAACCTACGGTGAATGGGTGGGTGTCTTCCTTTCAGAGGAGAACCTGAGGGAATTCTTCATTCCAGAGGGATTTGCGCATGGATTTCTGGCCCTCTCAGATGAGTGCATAGTCAACTACAAGTGCACGGAACTCTACCTCCCTGAATATGACTCCGGCATACCCTGGGACGACCCTGACATCGGGATAGAGTGGCCCCTGGAAATGGTGGATGAACTCATAATTTCAGATAAGGACAGAAACTGGAAGCCCCTGAAGGAGAGGCCAGTTTACCTCTGAGGAGATTTGAATGGAAAGGATTCTTGTAACCGGTGGAGCCGGCTTCATAGGTAGCAACTTCATAAGGTACATGCTTGAGAACCACAGCTATGAGATAATCAACCTTGACGCCCTTACCTACTGCGGGAACCTTGAAAACCTCGCCGGCGTGGAGGATGACCCGTGTTACACATTTGTTAAGGGTAGCATAACCGACAAGGAACTTGTTAACCGCCTCATAGCGGACTCTGACGCTGTTGTGAACTTCGCGGCGGAATCCCACGTTGATCGGAGTATCGAGGACCCCGGCATATTCATAAGGACAAATGTCATGGGTACTCAGACACTTCTGGAGGCCTCAAGGAGGCATGGCGTTGAGAGGTTCATACAGATCTCAACAGATGAGGTCTACGGCTCCGCAGAGGAGGGCTACTTCACAGAGGATACTCTCCTTGCACCCAACAGCCCCTACTCTGCCAGCAAGGCCTCTGCAGACCTCATTGTCAGGGCATACAACCGTACCTATGGTTTGCCGGTCAACATAACCCGCTGCTCCAACAACTACGGCCCCTACCAGTTCCCTGAGAAACTCATACCCCTCATGATAACCAACGCCCTCGAGGATAAACCCCTCCCTGTATACGGTGACGGCATGAACGTGAGGGACTGGATACACGTGCATGACCACTGCAGGGCCATAGACCTCGTACTCCATCATGGCCGTATCGGTGAGGTCTACAATATAGGTGGTAACAATGAGAGGAGGAACCTTGAGATCGTTGAACTCATCATCAGGGAACTTGGAAAGGATGAGTCCCTCATAAAATTCGTTGATGACAGGCCGGGACATGACAGGAGATATGCCATAGACGCAGGCAAGATAATGGATGAACTTGGCTGGAGGCCAATCTACTCCTTCGAGGAGGGTATAAGGGAGACCATCCAGTGGTACATTGAAAACAGAGAGTGGTGGGAGAACATAAAGAGTGGGGAGTACCTCAGGTACTATGAGCGCATGTATGGTGAAAGGCTGCGGTCCTGATCACATAAAGAGGAGGAAGAGCAGCGCCATGACTGGGGTCTAATGCCAGGAGTCCTTTAACGAGGCAAGGAGGGTGCGCCCTCAGTGGATCCCATCAAGTATTCCCCTGACCTCACGGAGGTTCACCTCTATGAATCTTCTGCTTGAGGGATCTGCAAGTATCTTAAGCTGTTTCTTACCTGTTCTGATGTAGGCCCTCTCAAGTATCCCCTGAATCTCTGATACGTCCATTTCAAGTATTCTTTTAACCCGCTCCCTGTCCATCATGGATAACTCAGAGTACTGGCTCATTATCTGGGACCTGAATTTTGCCGCGAGGTTGGTGCCCCTTGAGGCCCATCGCTTAAGCATGAACACAGGGACAGCTGTGAAGAGATCCATGGACTGGATAACATCGTCCTCGGTTATTTCCATGGTTTAATCTGTGCTGATGGTTTTATATAATATTAACCCGCTTATCTGGAGGATAGGTTTATATAAGATGTGTTAGTAAGTACTTACATAAGTGGTATCATGGTCTCCACAGAGGATAGGATACTGGAAGCTGCAAGAAGGCTATTCATAAGAAAGGGTTACAGGGGAACCACAACAAGGGAGATAGCGGCTGAAGCCGGTGTCAGCGAAGTAACACTCTTCAGAAAGTTTGGATCCAAGAAAAATCTACTGAAAAGGATAATGGATACGAGCAGAAGAAGGGCGTCTGCAATACTCGATGATGTCCTTAATGCTGACAGGGAGCCCCAGGAGGTCATCTATGATGTTATCGCAGGGCTCACAGAGGTCATTGTTAACGAGAAGATAGACCTCCTCTTTCTGATACTGGCTGAGAGAGAACTTGAGGAACACGGATTTGAGGAATGGGAACTTCCAGATTCAACAGGAGAGATGATATACACCGCACTTGAGAATTATCTCAGCAAAATGACAGAAAAAGGAAAGATAAGGGATGTGGATCCTGGAGTCGCCGCTGAACTTATAATAGGTTACATCTCACATGCAAGCCTCAGTTCACACTTCAGATGCCATGAAACCAAACCCCCCAAAGAATTCACTGACATCCTGTGGAACGGTTTAAACCCTGAGGGGTGAATAGATTGAAAGGTATCCCCAAAGAAGCCATCCCAGGAGGCCTTAATTAAATGGTGGTGTTCTATTGGACGTTGTTCTCATAAACCCGGAGGATCGGACCGCTGTTAAGAATAAGCTTGGATTTGTTTTACCACCCCTCAACCTGATGTACCTTGGAGCAGCCCTTGAGAGGGCCTCCTTCAGTGTGGAGATAATAGACGACGACCTCAGAAGGATTGGGGCGGAGGGTGTTGCACTTCTCGTTGAAAAGCTCAACCCCCTCCTTGTTGGGGTAACCGCAACCACAGCCACCATAAAGACCTCACTTGAGTACATAAGGGCCATAAAGAGGATCCTCCCCGATGTCCTAACGGTTATAGGCGGCCCCCACCCCACATTCCTCCCCATGGAAACACTGAGGGATTGCAGGGAACTCGATGTTGTTGTTATGGGTGAGGGTGAGGAAACCATCGTCGACCTCGCAGAGGGCTATGAACGCGGGGACATGGGTGTCCTCGAGGGGGTTAAGGGTATCAGCTACCGCACCGATGAGCGGCTCAGAACCACGCCTCCCCGACCACTCATAGAGAACCTCGACGATATCCCGTTTCCTGCAAGGCACCTTGTACCCTTCAGTGACTATGAAACCTCAAATCAGGAGGCTGGGGGGATGATAACAAGCCGTGGATGCGTTTACCCCTGCCGCTACTGCTCTTCATCCCTTATAATGGGTAAAAAGTTTCGTTTCAGGAGTCCCGGGAACGTTGTGGATGAGGTTGAGGAACTCACCGAGACTTACGGCCTCCATGAAATTGCCTTCCTTGACGACACCTTCATGCTGCATCGGCCAAGGGCGCGTGAAATAGCAGAGGAGATCAGAAGAAGGGGTCTTGATGTGAGCTTTGTTACATCCTCAAGGGTGGATATGGTTCAGGAGCCACTGCTGAGGACTCTGAGGGAGGCCGGGATGAGCACGGTATACTATGGTGTTGAATCAGGGTGTCAGCGCATCCTTGATATGATGAAAAAGGGCATAACTGTTAAGCAGTCAGAGGATGCGGTGAAGGCCGCTAAAAGGGCCGGTTTGGATGTTATAACATCATTCATTCTGGGCTACCCCGGTGAGAGGCCCTCTGAGATGGACAGGACAATCGACTTTTCAATAAAACTTGACCCGGACTACAGCCAGTACTCCATACTGACACCCTTCCCCGGGACCCCCATCTACACTGAACTCAAAAGTAAGGGGCTCCTGGAGGAGGACTGGGATCGGTACACCGTTATACAGCCTGTTATAAGGTACGAGAAACTTGGCCTCAGCCGTGAACTCATCCAGAGGAAACTCGTTAAGGCCTACCTCAAATTCTATTCAAGGCCCTCATATCTCCTGAAGCACACATACATGATACGTGTATTTTTTGAAACACTGTACAGGACATACATTGAGCCTAAGATACCCCTGAGAAAAAAATTAAAGGCTTAAAAAAGTTTCAGGGCGTGACAGGCATCCTGAACACACCCACGTTGATGCCTCCAAGCCCGACCCTGTTTATTATCTGAAGTCCTGTTGAGCTTCCATAGGATGGTGTTTCCATTTCAAGGTAACTGGTTGAATTTCTTAAAACCCGGAATCCCTGGGGTTCGAAACCGATGCCCCCGTAATCCACTGATCCTGTGACCCTGATGGCGTATGCCGGGAACAGGGCTATTGATGTTCCCCCCACCGTGACCTGGGTGCTCATATTACCTGTGGGCCTCACACCCTGAGCGAGGTCTGCTATGTAGAATCCGCCGGTATTCACATAGAGTGATGCGTTCCTGAAGCTCGTATTTCCAAGGAGGACCGTGCCGCCCCCAGCGTACTGGATGGTTGAATTGATGGTGTCCACCCTTGAGTTATTTGCAAGAACCAGTGTAACACCTCCAACCTTGCTCCTGAGGGTTATATTGTAGGTGTACCTGTTTGATAGGAGTATCCTTGCATCGCCTTCATCCATCTTAATGTTGAGGTTCAGTGTCTCGCCATCAACGGTATAGTTAACCGTGGGCTTCGCATCGCCCGGGTCGGTTTCCGTCGAAATCATGTAAACACTATCTGCGTTATCAGCAAATCCAATGTAGGCCCCGCTTGTATTTGATTCCATGTTCACATTCACGTACTTAACACCAGAGACCTCTGCAGAGTTCAGGGTGAAGTTTTCAGATACAGTGGACTCCTCCTGGGTTTTGGGTAGAAGAGAGGCTGTTGATGCCATAATGAACCCTGCGACCAGCACTATGAGGATTATGGCCCCTGCAATGTCAGTTCTATCCATCACAATACCCCCACAAGCATCATAAGAAGTGTTATTATAATGGCTGGAAGTGCGAATACTGATAGGAATGCCCTTCCATACCCCATTTCATGTTCAACAGCCACTGCAGCTGCAGCAATCATTACCGTCCAGATGTACATCACCACAAACAGCATTGATGATGTGAAGAATGTCCCGAGAAGTGTCAGGGTTATGATGGCGAATATTCCCACAACAAAGGGCGCCGCTGCGAATCCCATCATCTTCAGGGTGCCTGCAAATGTCCCCTTACCCTCAAATACCACAGCAGCGATTATATGTGATATGAGAGCCCATACTATCAGTTTTATGAAGGATACAATGAGCCCAACCAGGGCAAATAGGACGGGTACCATTATACCGGCGCCCGTTGCAGCCGAAATCAAACCACCAATCATGTACCCGAGAAAGGCTGAGAGGAACACGTAGAGGTAAAGGCCCTGGTTTTCAACCCCAAGCTCCTTGACCCTGCTTAAAGCCTCCTCAGGTGATGCCAGAACCCCCACAAGGTCCCGGGAAAAGTTCATTATCCTGTTCAAAGCATTAACCTCCCCTTACTTTATTCAATATGACTAAAATAATCAGATGCCCAATTTCATGTTTTATATAACCATTACCCCAACGACCAAAGAACTAAATCCTCCCATCACCCCCTGAGATAATAACATTACTATATTTCCTGTCATTTCTATAAAAACTATGGGTTTAAGTAAAGAACGCCAATCGCTTCTAGCAAAATTAGATTTTAGGTGGATTCGCTTAATTATGATTGTGCAACTTGTGTTCCAGCAGCTTTCGTGATTATCTATGCTTGGCTGTATGTTATTAGGGATGATGCCACAAAACTTTGGTTGAATATTTAAATGATTTGTTATTATAGATAAGTAAACATATGTCATATAACTTTTTAGAGGTATTCTATGAAGTCTATACAAACAAAATATTTGGGTTTTCTAACATTGGGTTTAATTTGTATGGTAGTTATGGTTTCTGGTTGTACTTCTGAAGAACCTACCGAAACCATTAATGAAACAGAGGAAACACACCCTGAAGCAAAAAATGTTGTAATAGTAAATTCAACTGGTAGCTTTCAATATGGATACTATTATATTAACGGTACGGTAAAAAACAAAAATGATTTTGGTGTGGCCTATGTCAAAATTCTTGTAAGAGGATACGATAAAAATGGAGAACTCGTAGCAGAAGATTATACCTATGCTAACGATACCAATCTTGCTCCTGGAGCTAAATCAACATTTGAACTCTATCTTGATGATCCTGACCACAAAATAGTAAAATATGAAGCTAAAGTTATAGATGCAGATAAATCACTATATGAATATGAATCTGCCGATAAATCAACTAAGGATAGAAAGTTTCCCCTTGTTTTACCTGAAGGAGAGAAAGTAAGTTGCCCCTATTGTGGTTCCTTTAATAATATTGTCACTGATGAGATATACTTAGAAAGGGAGGGTAAATATCTCGATTACTTCGAATGCAGAAACTGTGGATACATGTGGGAAGAGAAGTTTAGCTACCCTGCATATGGAACGCCTGCTTAATTAAGCAGAATCCCTTTATTTTTTTAAAATTAATAGCACCGTTAGGATGCACCATCTAAGTGAATTATTTTATTATCAATCTTTTTATGTAGTAAAAAATTGAAAAATTAAATGCAGTCTGAAAAACTTGATACCTCTATTTATATAATGAATAATTATCTATTAATATGTTTTATTAATTAGTTATTTGAGATTAAATAGAAAAAATTTAATCAGATGAGTTTATAGTTTATCTGTTTAAGTTAAAGGTGATTTAATGGGGGATAAAGTAGGTATAATTGGAAGAATCAGTGAATGGTGGAATAAACGTGGGCGAATCACAAAAATTTCTATCTTCCTTTTATGGTCCATATTTATTTTTATGGTTGGAAGTTTCGAAGGAAGCGAAGTTATGACATCATATGAAAAAGGACTTGTCCAGTTTGATATCATCAATTTCACTATTGAAGAGGCTAATGGAGCTTATTTTATCACGGGAGAAGTTCAAAACAGGTACAATCAGCCTCTAGATTTTGGAGTTGTCTATATAAAATTAATTGACGATTATGGAAATGTAGTTAAGGTTGATGGAATCGATATAGATAGGCTTGAACCCGGAGAAAAAAGGAAGTTCAGGGGAAGACTAAACGTCACTGAAGATGTGTCAATTATCGGATTCAGAACAGAGGGCAGACTGATTTCTCCTATAGGGATTCCCTCAGGAGGCTAAATATAAAATAAATAATATAAATTCTTTTTCAGATCAAAATATTTTATTTTTTGATTCTCATCCACATCAAGTCCACTGATTACTGAAAAATTTTCTATAATAGAACTACAGTATTTTATTCACTCAGTGTATTCGTAATAGTATCCTATAACGAAGTTATCTGGGTGCCTGTGTGGATTAACATGCCCTGCGAACAGCTATTTCCAGCCATATGGTGGAGCCAAGCGCACTGCAAAGTATTTATGATGCCAGAAAACCAACTCTATAATGTGGTCCCCATGGAGTACGGAGAACTCATCAGGATCAAGGAACTCACTCTCCTGATACTCATAATCCTCGACATAGTGCTTTTAAGCTACATATCATTCTACCCATCAAATCCAGGAACAGTGAATGCCATCAACCAGTTTGACCTTTTCCTCTGCATCATACTCTTCGTGGAATTCTCCATCAACCTCAAAAGGGCCGATAACAGGAGGAAGTTTCTAAGGGAGAACTGGATGGACATCATAGCCTTCATGCCCGTGGATTTCTTCAGGGCCTTCAGATTCATAAGGATCCTCAGGGTTGTGAAGGTCCTCGCCCTCTTCAGAAAGTACCTCAAGAAATTCTTCACATTCCTCGTGGACACTCACCTTGACCAGGCAGTGGGGATACTCCTCTTTGCAATAGTGGGGGGCACACTCTTCTTCTATATGATAGAATCCGGGGTCAACAGGTCCCTCCACGGGCCGCTGGACTCCCTCTGGTACAGCATCACAACCACAATCGTGGGGGAGGTTGTGATCCCCCCAACAACACTCTACGGTAAGGCCATCACCAGCATACTCATGCTTGTGGGTGTCACCTTTGTGGGTTTCCTCACAGCATCCCTTGCCTCATGGTTCGTTAAAAACCCTGAAGAAGAAAAGGAGATCCATGACAGGATCGAAAAAATCGAAAAAAGTATAGAGGACCTTAAAAGGGATATCAGGGAAATTAAGGACCTCCTGCGGGAAAGATGATGCATCTTCTGCCGGTTGAAGATAACCACTACACCGTTACTTTTATACAGAATGGACCCTTAGCATAAATAAATAGTAAAGCTTGAACGAGGATAACATGGCAAGATCATCCTATATCATCATTGCAGCCATTCTCATATTTGGAGCCTACCTCTACGGTGTAACAGCCCTGAGCCCTGTGGAGCCCGTTGGGCGTCTGGGCTTTGTCAAACTGGCAAACCCTGACATGTACCCTGGACATCCCCAGTCAAAGGTACTTGCAGAGTACGCGGCCCAGAGGGGATCAAAGTGTGCCCTTGTGGTCCACTACGCAGGTAGCTCAAACTACAGGCACTACAGGGAGGGCAACGTCACCATAATAGAACTAGCATATATCAGTTCAGAGTACAGGACAGACATAGACTGGACCGAAGTTCTTGAATCCTTCATATTCGGTGTGCCCGATGGTAAATACCGTTACAGGGCCGATGGATACGAATTCGACACCCTAGATGAGGCCATGGACTACGTTGAGACTCTGGCTGCCGAGAAGGGCCAGGAGGGTCCCATGCCCATGGTCTTCCATGGAACCGTCCGCGAGGGGAATGTATTCGTGAACCCTGGCTGTGGCTTCCCCCTCTATGTGCAGATAGCCTGGAGGCAGTACGGGAGACTGGGAGCCTACTATTACATCATAAAGGGTCTGATCCACCCATACCTCAACAACCCCTACACCGCATATGAGCTCACCCATGCCTCTGACCTTCAGAGGCTCTACAACTCAGGGGCCCTGGACTATACCGGCTATGATTAAAAAATCAGGGGGGGGCTCTGAGTCCCTCTACCCTGGACTATACAGGCTATGATTAACAAATCAGGGCCCTCTAAGTCCCTCTAAAAATCTTCTTTTAACCGTCTGGAATTCCTCAAGTTTCTCATCTGTCAGGTACCTGTAGAGGAGCCTCATGCGGGGATTATCACCTATGTAAGTCCTCTTATCACTTAAGAATGTCCAGAAGAGGGAGTCCCAGACCCTGCACCAGTCGCCCCTAGCATGATCACTCATCCTCAGGATGTAGTTTGATGATGATATGTAGGGCTTGGTTGCCATGAGGCCACCATCCGCGTACTGACTCATGCCATAGACGTTGGGAACCATCACCCAGTCATAGGAGTCTATGAACATCTCCATGAACCAGCGATAAACCTCATCAGGGTCTGTGCCAAGGAGGAGCATGAGGTTACCTATGACCATGAGGCGCTCGATGTGGTGGGTGTACCCCCAGGTTAAAACCCTCCTCACGGCGTTATCATAGGGCTCAAGACCTGTTCTGCCATGGTAAAGTTCATCTGTCAGTTTGCCCCTGTGGTTAAAGAAGTTCCTTGTCCTCTGATATGATCCCCTCAGGATGTAAACTGCCCTTATGAACTCTCTCCAGCCCATAACCTGCCTCACAAATCCCTCAATAGAATTAAGGGGGGCATCTGCAGATAGCGCTGCTCTCAGAACCTCCATGGGTGTTAGGAGGCAGATGTTGAGCGAGGATGAGAGTACAGAGTGGAAGAGGAACGTCTCACCACGGGATATGAAGTCCTGGTAGCTTCCAAAGTTCCTGAGCCTCCTCCCTGTGAAATCCCTCAAAAATATCCGGGCCTCACTGTGGGTTGTGGGGTAGTTGAAGTGTTCCATGGAGCCCGGGTTATCAGGGAAGCGTTCAGCCACGTAACTTCTTGCCTCAAGCACATAACTGTTTTCAGGCAGTTCTATGGGCTTCGGAATATCCATTCCCCTCGGCAGCCTCCTCCTGTTTTCCCGATCGAATGTCCATTTACCGCCCTTAGGCTTCGAGTTTTCCATGAGAATGGAGAGCCTCTTCCTCTCCCTTATGTAGAATGATGTGAGAAAAAACCTGCCATCCCTGAAGTAACTGTCCATGAGCCTCCTTCTGAAGATGAATGGCCCCTCAATCTCAACGAGTTCTGTGCCGGTTTCACTGCATAGCCGCCTCAACCTCCTCTCAAGTTCATGATCAAGGATTTCCAGTGTGTAGACCCTCTCATATCCCTCAAGGTGGTCCCTGAGGTACCCCATTTCAGGGTCTGGAGTGTAATCTATGTAGCTGACATTCAGGCCCCTTGATTTCAGGTGGTCATAATAGTAGCGCATGGAGGCCCTGTGCAGCAGGAGTTTGTTCTTGTGGAACCTCAACCTGAACACTGGGTCCCCGAAGAAGAGCTGGTCCTCCACCACAATGAAGTCTGATGTCTTCTCTGCAGCGGGGTGATTCTCCATGAGGTGATGCGGGAAGACAACCGCCATAGATTCCCCTGCCATGTATAACAATTATGTCAGTGGCGGTCTATAAATCTAAAAGTTTTTTAGGACAGCACAACATAAGGTGTAATGGTGTTTATAATGGTTAAGTGGGGAGCTGTCATTGCCGGATTCATACTTGCAGTTGTTTTTCCGATCATCCTTAGCCCGTTTATTGACCAGGCCTCTGTCCTTGGCTTATTCCTTGCTGGTTTTGTTGTTGGCCTCATGGCAGGGGAGGGTGCCCTTGGTGGGTTCTGGAATGCCACAGTTGCCGGTGCCTTTGGCGGTATAGTCCTCGCGGTTCTCTTAACAATATTTGGTGCCGTCCTTGGAGGATTTGGAGGCCTATTCATCGGGGCATTCGCCGGCATACTGCTTGTGGTGGTACTCCTCTTTGTTTCAATGATATTCATGGGTATCGGTGGCGCCATAGGGGGTTTCCTTGCCGGCGACTGATTATTATTTTTTTTATCCCACTAAGTAATAATAAAAGTTTAAATATTATGATTTTCATCTTATTAAAAGGTGATGAACATGTATGATGTTGGAGACCTTGTGGCTGAAAGACCATCCCTTGGTACCATGACGGATATAAAACTTTTCAGGATACTGAGGTTTATGCCCTACTCCATCATAGGGAACGGGGCCAACGGTATCCTCTACAAGAGCGGTAAGGACCTTGGGCGAAGTATGGGTTTGAAGAACGCCGAGGAAGCCGTGAAATTCCTCCATGATAACCGGGTCGGTGAACTTGAGATTCTTGGAGAGAACCCCTACCGGCTTAAGGTTGATGAGTGCCTCAGCTGTGCCGGGCTTCCTGCTTCAGGTAAGGCCCTCTGTCACTTTGAGGGTGGCCTCCTTGCAGGAATACTCGAATCAATGAGTGGGAGACCAGTTGACCTCCGTGAGGTTAGGTGCTGGGGCCTCGGTGATCGTACCTGTGAATTTGAGGAATTTGTGAGATAACCACCAGCCCATTTATTTTTTTCTGGCATCGTCTCCGTGTCCTGATCCAAACTTAGATACAGATACCACAAATGTACTCAGTAA
>NZ_JAKLTD010000004.1:4560-19699 GCF_022014235.1 Methanothermobacter sp. K4 | reverse complement strand
AGTAAAGATGAAAAAAGAAGTATACAAGTCCTGATCCAAACTTAGATACAGATACCACAAATGTACTCAGTAAAGATGAAAAAAGAAGTATACAAGTCCTGATCCAAACTTAGATACAGATACCAGTAGGGCCAGAGGGCAGCCCAGCAACGTACATTTTATTCCAGACCCGGCCCAGATACAGACACCATCCAGAAAACTTATTTTAAAAATAAAAAAGATATAGGACTGTGTAATCTTATTGCTTACCAGGACAACATAAACTGAGCATTCCAGAAACTACTATTTACCCCTATAAGGAGAGTGAAAATGCTAATAGGTGTTATATCAGATACGCACATCCCTGACAGGGCAGCTGAACTTCCTGATGCAGTATTTGATGCCTTCATGGACGTTGAACTCATACTCCACGCCGGTGACCTGACCTCACCGGACGTTCTGAAGGACCTTGAAACCCTTGCACCTGTTGAGTGCGTTCAGGGAAACATGGACCGCAGATATGGTATAGACAACCCCAGATCAAGGGTATTTGAGATCGGAGCATACAGGGTGGGCCTCATACATGGGGAGGTCTATCCCCGCGGTGATACCCAGCAGCTGAGGTACCTGGGGCTTGAGCTTGGTGCAGATGTCCTCATAAGCGGACATACACATCAGCCCTTCATAACCGAACTTGATGACGTACTCCTCCTCAACCCTGGAAGTCCCACAGTGCCCCGCCTCACAGATCCTAGCGTCATGCTCCTTGAAATCGAAGGTGAAAAGCTTGATGCCAGGATCATCAGGACAGGGGCGCCTGTCTGCAGATCACTGAACTTCAGGAGGTGACCACATGGGAAAACGATGGCAGGCTGAAAGGAAAAAGGACCACTACTACAAAAGTGCAAAGAGGGAGAACTACCGTTCAAGGGCATCCTACAAGTTACTGCAGCTCAACAACCGCTACAAACTGATAAGAAAGGGTGACAGGGTCCTTGACCTCGGAGCCGCCCCCGGGGGATGGTCACAGGTCGCCCTTGAGAAGGTCGGTGAGGAGGGACTTGTGGTTGCAGTTGACCTCCAGAGGATAAAGGGTTTTAAGAGTGAGAACTTCAGGGCCATAAGGGGGGACTTCACAGACCCCGCAATAAAGGAGAGGATAATTGAGGAGCTGGGTGGAAGAGCTGATGTTGTCATATCAGATGCTGCCCCCTCCCTCTCAGGTATAAGGGACATCGACCACCTCCGATCGGTGGATCTCGTTGAGAATGTCCTTGACATAGCCTACAGGGTCCTTGAGAGAAAGGGGAACATCCTGATCAAGGCATTCCAGGGTCCTGAACTCGATAAGGTCATAAAGGAAATGAGGAAGGATTTCTGGAAACTCAAAACAACGAAACCCGCCTCATCAAGAAAGGCAAGTGCAGAGATGTACATTGTCGGCCGGGACTTCAAGGGTAAAAGGAAATGGGAGAGAATCATCCATTAACAGGCAGAACTTCAAGCCCCCAAAGAAAATGGATGGGAATCCCCAGTTCACATGAGGGCCCTCAGGTCATTCAGGGCCTGTGAGGCAACCTGAAGCTGATACCTGGCTGTTTTTATGCGCTCATCAACCTCAGATTTTGGTTTGTTTGTTTCCAGTGCGCTTTTAACGTCATCAATCGCTGATTTGGCCTTCACGAGCTCTATCTCAGCATTCAGGTACGTCTTTGTCAGGTTATCGTTATTCCTCTGGTAGACCTCCTTTTTAACCGAGTCATACTGGACCTTCAGTGACGAGTAATCGCTCTGGAGCTTTGCGAGTTCATCGTACTCAGCACCCTTCTCCACACTCCCGGATATGGCATCAGATACCGCATCGACGCCTATATATGCAAATATCAGTATGGTCCCTGCTATGAGAAGCACTCCCAGAATTGATATGGTCATTGATGTTACCTTAAAGAGGTTTATCCTTGATCTCTTCATGATCTCACCTTAAATCCAGCGACTGTGAAAAAATCTTCATGTTCATACAATTAGAGCTTAGTTTACCCCACTCAATTAATGTTTTATAATGTCGTTATAATATACTTTCATGATGAAAACCGTGGATAAGAGCAAGACACTCACAAAATTCGAAGAATTCTTTTCACTCAAGGAGTACAAGGACAGGGTATTTGAGTCCATAGAGAAGTATCCCAACGTCAGATCCATTGAGGTTGATTACCTTGACCTTGAAATGTTCGACCCTGACCTTGCAGACCTTCTAATTGAAAAACCGGACGACGTCATAAGGGCTGCCCAGAAGGCCATAAGGAACATTGATCCCCTCAGGAAGAACGTTGACCTCAACATAAGGTTCGGTGGGGTCAGCAACGTCATACCCCTCAGGGAGCTCCGGAGTAAATTCATAGGTAAATTCGTTGCAGTTGACGGTATTGTAAGGAAGACAGATGAGATAAGACCCAGGATAGTTAAGGCCGTGTTTGAGTGCAGGGGCTGCATGAGGCTCCATGAGGTCAGCCAGTCCACAAACATGATCACAGAGCCATCACTCTGCTCAGAGTGTGGTGGCAGGTCATTCAGGCTCCTTCAGGATGAATCAGAGTTCCTGGACACCCAGACACTGAAACTCCAGGAACCACTCGAGAACCTCTCAGGTGGTGAGCAGCCCCGCCAGATAACCGTCGTCCTTGAGGATGACCTGGTTGACACCCTCACCCCCGGGGACATCGTGAGGGTCACAGGTACACTGAGAACAGTCCGCGATGAGAGGACACGGCGATTCAAGAACTTCATATACGGCAACTACACCGAATTCCTTGAACAGGAGTTCGAGGAGCTCCAGATAAGTGATGAGGACGAGGAAAAAATAAAGGAGCTTGCAGCTGACCCCAACATATATGAGAAGATCATAAGGTCCACTGCACCATCAATACACGGTTACCGTGAGGTAAAGGAGGCCATAGCCCTTCAGTTATTTGGGGGGACCGGGAAGGAGCTTGATGATAAGACCCGCCTCCGTGGGGACATACACATCCTCATAGTCGGGGACCCTGGTATAGGTAAGTCCCAGATGCTCAAGTACGTCTCAAAGCTGGCCCCCAGGGGCATATACACCAGCGGTAAGGGTACCTCGGGGGTTGGGCTTACCGCTGCTGCTGTGAGGGATGAATTCGGTGGATGGTCCCTTGAGGCCGGTGCCCTTGTCCTTGGGGATAAGGGTAATGTCTGTGTGGATGAACTGGATAAGATGCGTGATGAGGACCGTTCAGCCATCCACGAGGCACTGGAACAGCAGACCATAAGCATAGCCAAGGCAGGGATAATGGCAACCCTCAACTCAAGGTGCTCTGTCCTGGCAGCTGCAAACCCAAAATTCGGGAGATTTGACAGTTACAAATCAATTGCAGAGCAGATAGATCTCCCATCAACCATACTGTCACGTTTCGATCTCATATTCGTTGTCGAGGACAAACCCGATGAGGAGAAGGACCGGGAACTTGCAAGGCACATCCTGAAAACACATAAGGAGGACCACACCCCCTTTGAAATAGATCCAGAACTGCTGAGGAAGTACATAGCCTACGCAAGGAAAAACGTCAGACCAGTGCTGACAGATGAGGCGATGCAGGTCCTTGAGGACTTCTACGTATCAATGAGGGCGAGCGCGGCCGATGAGGACTCACCGGTCCCCATAACAGCAAGGCAGCTGGAGGCCCTTGTACGACTCTCAGAGGCCAGTGCAAAGATAAAACTCAAGGAACACGTGGAGGCAGAGGACGCCAGGAAGGCAATAAAGCTGTCCCAGGCATGCCTGAAACAGGTGGGATACGACCCTGAAACCGGTAAGATAGACATAGACAAGGTTGAGGGGAGAACACCCAAATCCGAGAGGGATAAGTTCCGCCTGCTACTTGAATTAATAAGGAAATACGAGGAGGACTATGGTGGCAGGGCACCCACCAATATTCTTATAACTGAGATGATGGATAGATATAACGTGAGTGAGGAAAAGGTTGAGGAACTGATAAGGATCCTGAAGGATAAGGGCGCAATATTTGAGCCCGCCAGGGGATACCTTAAGGTGGTCTGAATTTTCCATTACACACTTTTTACTGGAGGTATAGATTATGGATGATTACGAGAAATTACTTGAAAGGGCCATAGAGCAGCTGCCCCCTGAAGTATTTGAAACAAAACGTTTCGAGGTTCCAAAGGCATACTCAGTTATACAGGGAAACAGGACATTCATACAGAACTTCAGGGAGGTCGCAGATGCACTCAACAGGGACCCCCAGCACCTTCTGAAATTCCTTCTGAGGGAACTGGGGACGGCAGGTAACCTTGAGGGTGGAAGGGCCATACTGCAGGGTAAATTCACCCACTTCCTCATAAACGAGAGGATAGAGGACTACGTCAACAAATTCGTCATATGCCACGAATGCAACAGGCCAGATACAAGGATAATCAGGGAGGGGCGGATATCCCTTCTCAAGTGCGAGGCATGCGGTGCCAAGGCGCCCCTCAAGAACGTCTAGAGAAGATAGAGGAGCAGCTATAGAAAATGTTCTGTGTCAGATGCGGTAGTTCTGATTCTGAATTATATGATGGACTATGCAGGGACTGTTTCCTTGAGGACTACACCATCCTCACCCTTCCTGCCAAAATAGATGTTTATGTGTGCAGCCACTGCCATGCGAAACTGATAAGTGGCCAGTGGGTGGACGAGGGTCTCCCTGAGGAGGAAATAGTATACAGGGCCCTTGAGGAGAATATCAGCTGGGAACCCCCCGTTGAAAACCCTGAAATTGAACTGGAAATAATACAGCAGAGGGGCACCATCTACCAGTGCCTGGTGGAGGTTGATGCTGAGGTCCTCGGAAGGATGGTGAGCCAGGAGTACGGGGTGGAGGTCCGCCTCACAAATACGGTCTGCCCGACCTGCAGCAAACAGGCTTCAGGCTACTACGAGGCTGTGATACAGTTAAGGGCCGATGAAAGGGAACTGGATGAATCAGAAATAGAAAGAGCTGACCTCACAGTTAAAAGGACCCTTCTGAAGCTCTCAAGGAGGGATAAACTCGCCTACATGCCCCAGAGGGTTGAGGTGAAGGAGGGGGTCGACTACTACATAGGATCCCATAAATCCGCCAGAAAGGTTGTAAGCGCCCTCAGGGAGGAACTCGGTGGCATTGCCAGTGAGTCGCCACGGCTAATGGGACAGGATAGATCAAGCGGTAAGGGACTCTACAGGACATGGATTTCACTCAGACTCCCCGATTTCAGGAGGGGAGACTTCCTCATGCACCAGGACCGGATGGTCACGGTCCTTGACCTAAGAAAGCGTGGCGTGGCTGTGAAGGATCTTGAGACCCGTGACGTGAAGAACATACTCTGGGGAGAATATGAAAACATTAACCTCGTTGCGAGGGCCGGTGATGTCAGGACAACCACAGTAACAGCGAGATCCCCTGGAAGGATACAGGTACTTCACCCTGAAACCTTTGAACCAGTGGACCTTGAAGCTGACAGTTACACATCAAAACTTGAGATAGGTGAACAGGTTCCTGTCATAGAAATTAAGAAGAAACTCTACATCATTGAGGCGGAGGAATGATCTGATGGATGATACGCTTAACACCATAACCCGTGATGTTCTTGAGGTTATAACACCCGATGAACTGCTGGAGGTCCTGAAGAAGGATGAACCTGTTGTCTACACAGGCTATGAGCCCTCAGGTAAGGTTCATCTGGGACACGCCATAACCATAAGAAAACTGAGGGAACTGCAGGATGCTGGTTTCAGGGTCAAGATACTCCTCGCAGACTACCATGCATACCTAAATGGTAAGGGCAGCATGGAGAGGATAAGGGAGATGGCAGATTACAACAGAAAATGCTTCCTGGCACTTGGACTCTCACCTGATAGGACCGAGTTCATCCTGGGTTCATCCTTCCAGACGCAGCCAGAGTACACAGACCTTGTATACAGAATGGCCCTCATAACAACACTCCTTCGGGCCAGGAGAAGCATGGCCCAGATAACAAGGGAAGCAGAGGACCATAAGGTTGCAGAGGTTATCTACCCCCTCATGCAGGTCATCGACATGGTCTACCTTGATGTGGATGTGGCGCTGGGGGGAATGGAACAGCGAAAGATACATATGCTGGCACGTGAAAACCTCCCCCGGCTTGGCTTCGATGCGCCGGTATGCATACACACCCCACTGCTACACGGCACCGATGGCTCAGAGAAGATGTCCTCCAGCAAGGGTAACTTCATTGCAGTGGACGACTCCCCCGATGAGATAATGGAGAAGGTTAAGGGAAGTTACTGTCCCATGGGGGAGCTGGAGGGTAACCCCATCATCGAAATCGTGAAGTACTTTATAATGCCAGAATATGGCAGGATGACCATAAGGCGCCCTGAGAAATTCGGGGGCGACCTTGATCTGAACCTTGACGAACTACTGGATACCTACTCCAGCGGCAACCTTCACCCGCTGGATCTGAAGAATGCTGTTTCGGATTACCTTATTGAGATGCTGAGACCAGTAAGGGAATACATGAAAGGTGTTTAGATGCTGTACGACATGAGACTTCCGCCAGGTATAACCCACACAACAATGGCTGAGATAATTGATGAATACGAGGTTGAACTGATACAGACAGATGACGGCCCCGTACTGAGGGGTGAGCTGGAGGAACTTGAAAGGGCAAGGGAACGTATCCTTGAGTCCATCAGAAAGAGGATAGAGGAACTCGAGAATCCAGGGTCCCCGGAAAAATGAATGCATCAATCCACTGAATCTATCTTATCCCATCAGGACATATTCCAAGGTGGGGGGCGATTATCCTCCTTATATCCCTCTGGATGATGTTAACCCCCCTCGCTGCATCAACAACGTAAAATTCATTTTTATCAGCGAGTTCAAGGTACCTATCCCTGACCCCTGAAAGAAATGATGGGTCCTCAAATTCATCGGTACCCCCACATCTCTCCATTGCCAGTTCAACATCAAGGTCAAGGAGTATGACGATATCAGGTTTTGGTGCAAACCTGTTTATCTCAGAAACCCATTCAGCGGGTTCCTGGTAAACCATGCTGGAATAGTAGCACCTGTCACTCACCACAACACTTCCACTCCACTCCCCCTCAATTTTGCTCCTGAGGGTCAGGCGGTCCGCAGCAAAGAGGAGTGCCAGCATCCTCTGTCCATCAGGGGTCCTGGCATCTGGACTGGAGAGCATCTCCCTTATGATGCCCCCTATCCTGGAGTCTGTTGGTTCCCTAACATTGAAGACCCTGTATCCGTTTTCCCTGAGCCACTCCGCGGTGAGGACGGAATGTGTTGTCTTACCTGACCCATCAATTCCCTCAAAGCATATGTACATAGAGAGTAATCTATCGGTGAAGGTAAAATATCTTCCCCTATGGTTGAAATCATGACATAACTTTATAATGCTCTAGAGACAGAATTATAGTATTGATTTTAGTTTATAGAGGTGGAACATGTCAAAAGCCAAGGTCATGGTGGTTGAGGATGAGAGCATAGTTGCCATTGATATAAGCCAGCGCCTTGAATCCCTGGGTTACCAGGTTACAGCCACAGTTTCCACCGGTGAAAAGGCCGTTGAGATGGCTGAAAAAACAAGGCCAGACATCATACTTATGGATATTGTCCTCAAGGGGGACATGGATGGTATAGAGGCTGCTGAGGAGATAACAAAAAGGATGAAGGTCCCCATAATCTACATAACCGCCTATTCCGACGAGGAAACCCTCAAAAGGGCCAAGATAACAGGGCCCTTTGGATACATAATAAAGCCCTTTGAGGACCGGGAACTTCACAGCGTCATAGAGGTCGCCCTCCATAAACATCAGCTTGAGAGGAGGCTTGCAGAGAATGATGAACTCTTCAGGGCCATACTCTCATCAATAAGGGATATACTGTTCACTGCCGAGAGCAATGGAAGGTTAACCATGATATCGCCGGGGCCGCTTGCAGAATACGGCCTTGATGCAGATGAAGTCCTGGGTGAAAAGGTCAGCGAGGTCTTCTGTGAGAGGATTCACAGTGAAATGATTGAAAGGGCGCTCAGAGGGGAAACCGTAAGTTATGAGTGGGTATGGCAGCCCATGGATAAATTTCATTTTGAAACAACCCTATCACCGCTCCGTGACTTTGAGGGTAATATAAAGGGGGTTGTGGGTGTCCACAGGGATATCACCGAAAAGGAAGTCGCAAGAAGGGCGCTTGAAAGGGAGACAACAATAAACAAAAGCCTTGCAGAGATATCAAAGAAACTCCTGTCCCCCCTTTCACTCGAAGAGATATCGGAGAGCATAATTGAAAGGGCGAAAAAACTTACAGGCAGCAGATACTGCATGGCAGGCTTCTTTGAGTCAGACGGCAGCCTGAGGAATTACTTCCCCTCAAAGGAGGTGGGGGAGGAGTGTCATGTGGACTCTGAATCCACTGAAATGGGCGGTCTCTGGAATCTGGTGATCAGAAAAAGGGAACCAGTTCTTGTAAATGATCCCTCCTCGCACCCTGAATCCACAGGGGTCCCTGAGGGCCACATTGAAATAAGGAACTTCCTGTCATGCCCAGCGCTACTCAACGATGAACTTGTGGGAATACTCGCAGTTTCAGGAAAGGATGAGGACTACGATGAAAGGGACCTGGAGATACTGGAGCGCCTTGCAGATATATATGCAATTGCGATTCACAGAAAAATTGAAGAGGACCGTGTCAGGGCCAGTGAGGAGAAGAACAGGACCCTCGTACAGAAATTCCTTAAGATAGTTACCGAGGTCCTTGAGGAGATAAAATAAATCCTTATTTTAGATTCGGAGGTAACTCTACTTGGAAATCCCGGAACTCCTTGCGCCTGCAGGTTCCCCTGAATCCTTCAGGGTCGCCCTCAATGCAGGGGCCGATGCCGTCTACCTCTCAGGGAAGGACTTCGGTGCACGGTACTATGCAGAGAACTTCGGCCTGCAGGAAATCCGTGAGGCGGTGGAATACGCCCACCTGCATGACAGAAATGTGTATGTAACTGTCAATACCCTCCTAAGGGACTCTGAAATTTCAGATGTTGCTGAATACCTCCAGGAACTCTCCAGTGCAGGTGTGGACGCTGTGATCATACAGGACCCCGCCCTCCTGGTTCTGAGGGATGAACTATCACTTGACCTCCCATTCCATGCCTCAACCCAGACGACCATACACAACAGGGCGGGGATAAGATGGGCTGAGCAGATGGGCCTTGAGAGAGTTATACTGGCACGGGAGCTCTCCATTGATGAGGTCAGGACCCTGACGGCTGAATCAGACGTGGAGGTTGAGGTTTTCATACACGGAGCCCTATGCTGCAGTTACTCTGGCCAGTGCCTTCTATCCTCATTTATAGGTGGTAGAAGCGGTAACCGGGGGCGGTGCGCCCAGCCATGCAGGAAGAGGTATGAACTCGTTCAGTTGAAACCCTCAAGAAGGAGGGTGCCACTGAGTGAGGAGTACCTCCTATCCACAAGGGACCTTTC
The DNA here is from genome assembly GCF_022014235.1 of Methanothermobacter sp. K4. Lineage (NCBI taxonomy): Archaea > Methanobacteriati > Methanobacteriota > Methanobacteria > Methanobacteriales > Methanobacteriaceae > Methanothermobacter > Methanothermobacter sp. K4. The sequence goes on along the minus strand of NZ_JAKLTD010000004.1, from coordinate 10,185 downwards.
AGCCTACATGCACCTCCAGGAACTGGTTGAAGCCGGAGTCCGATCCCTGAAGATAGAGGAGCGGATGAGGTCCCCTGAATACGTTGCCACCACAGTGAGCGTCTACAGACAGGCCCTCGATGAGATAAAGAGGGGTGGGTGGAAGCCATCAAAGGAGGAGTTTGAGAAGCTCAGGCTGACCTTCAACCGGACACTCACAGGTGGACACCTGTTCAGGGAGGATTTCATGGGACGGGAATACCCCGGTGACAGGGGCCTCCCTGTGGGCTACGTTGAAAGGTACGAAGGTGGCAGGGCCCATATAAGGATAACATCCCGTATCAAGCCAGAACCAGGTGATGGACTCTTCTTCCAGGGCACAGGTAAAGGAATGTATCTACATGATTATAGATACAGTGGCAGATTACTCTCCGTTCCTTCAGTCCCTGTAAAAGAGGGTACACGGGTTTACCTCACAGGGAGGAAGAGCCTACAGAAATTCACTGAAAAACTCAGAAGATCATCTCCAGGAAAGTGCTGGGATATTGAACTGAAATTCACTGCAGATAAAGATGGGATGGTGAATCTAACCGCAGAATGGATGATGAATGGGTTGAGGCTCAGGGAATCGGTTGAAACACAGTTTGAGAGGGCCCTCAAAAGACCCCTCAATGAGGATACAATAAAGGACCATCTGCTGAGGGCCGGGGATAAACCCTTCAGGCTAACCTTAACCGAATTCAGATACCCCGGAGGATTCTTCTACCCCCTCAGCCGCCTCAACGCCCTCAGAAGGGAACTTCTGATGATGGTCGAAAGAAGGATACTCAGAGAGAGAAGACCCCACCATCACCATCACAAGCCTGAATCTGATCACCCTGACAGAAGACTTCCAGAGGCCCCCTGTATCTCTGTCTATGTTGAGGATCTCAAGGCAATGAAATCCGCCCTGAGGGCCGGTGCAGGTAGGGTTTACCTGGAACCCCAGGTTCATGGTGACTTCAGGGACTGTGACGATGACGACATCATCAGTGCTCTGGAGAGGGCCTCTGAGGTCTCATCCAGATACGGTGCTGAACCTGTATGGAAGTGGCCTGACATAACCCATGACTGGCTCCTTGAAAGGCTCCTTGAGATTGAAGGAGACCTCTCCATGGACCTCATGGTGGGTGGTTACGGTATCCCTGACCTGATAAACTGTGATGTGAAGGTGTATGGATCAGCCGCCCTCAACATTTACAACAGCCGATCAGCGACCCTCCTATCAGACAAGTTTCACCTCCTGACCCTCTCACCTGAACTATCCTGGAAGGACCTGCAGAGGATCCATGTCCCCTCTGAAATCATCGTGCATGGAAACCTCACAGCAATGGTGACCCGGGACAACCTCTGGAAACTTGCACCCCCTGACCTCGATACATCCACCGATTCCAGATGGGCTATCATGGACAGGAGGGGCGACTTCTTTCCCATAAATCAGCTCCTTGGCTGTGAAACGGTAATCATGAATTCAAGGGAGACATGCCTCATTGACTTTTTACCCTCCCTTCTTGATGCAGGCTTCAGGAACTTCTCCATCGACTGCCGTATTCAATCCCCCAAGAGAACCAGATTACTTATTGAATCATATGTGAGTGCCCTTGAATCACCTGAAAGGATCCCGGAAATCAAGGAGCGCATTGTGGGGGGAAGTCCCTCAGGGGTAACGGCATCACACTTCAGGAGGGGTCTTGCAGAATAATGGATTCCTTGCCGATGGCCCATGGAATACTTTTCAGGTGCACTCTGAATTCATATATATCTCAGTAACTCCACATAGTGGGCATGATGAAGTCCATAAGTTCTGTAGGGGAAGCCCTCACAGATGTCAGCGGGATAGGGGAAAGGCTGGCGCAGAAGATAATAGACGAACTCGGGGGAGAAAAGGAGCTTTTAAAGGCGGTTGAAAACCTTGAAATTGATAGAATCGCATCAATCGAAGGTATAAGTCAGCGCAAAGCCATTGAAATAACCAGCAAGCTCCTGGGAAATCCTGTTCCCTCCTTCCTGAAAACTGAAAGGGCATTTCAGATTTACCAGGAAATAGTTGAGACCATCAGTTCATATGCCCATACAGACTATGCCCGTAACCGGCTAATGCTCCTCCACCCATCAACAGATACTGATGCCATGAGGAGCCATATTGAAATGGTCATGGAATCAAAGAAAATGGTCTCTGAGCTTCCGGTTGAAGCTTTAAGGGATCTCCTGAAAAAGATTAAAAGGCCTGAAAATCCCCGCCCCCCATTCAATCCATCCAGGGCCATACTCGTGGAAACAAGAGAGGACTATGATCACATGATAGACATGGGCCTCAACCGTTACCATCCCGTGATAATGAACCCTGAACAGGGTGAACTTGATGAATACGAACTGATAATCTATGTCTACTCCGAGGGAATGATTGACCTGGAAGACACATTCAACACGGTAATGGTCACCGCAGATTCAGAGAAACATGAGATTGTGCCGGAGGATGTTCTTGGCTATTTCAGGGAGAACATTGACCTCCTGCGTGGCGCCCTTGAAATTAAAAGGATTCTAGGTATGGAAACCTGTCTTGATGAGGTCCTTGCAGTAATGGATGAGCTCGGCAGTCTCGAAGAGGAGGAAGTCGACATTGATGAGGCAGTTAACTCTGTGAAGGTATGGGCTGATTCAGAATTAAGGGACCTCATAAGGGGTATCGACCTTAAAGGCGAGGAAGTCCTGGCCCTCCTCAACCAGGGAATGACAGGTAAACTTGAGAAAATATTCGATGATGTCCTCAAAAAGGCCTGTGAAATGATAAAGAAAAAGACAGGTGTTGATTTCGATCCCTTCATAAAATCTTATCCCCTAAAGATCGATCATAGGGAACTTGAAAGGGTTAAACGTCTTGAATCAGCATCAAAAAATATAAGGAGATTTGAAAGGAGGGTCGATGCGGCATCTAGGCTCAGTAAACTCAGAGAAGCGGTTGAAAATGAAATAAGGGACATAATGGAATTTGATTATCGCTTCGCTCTGGGCCTCTTCGCCCAGGATTACGGGCTCATTGAACCGGAATTCGGTGATGAGATCATCCTCAGGGGGGCACTGCACCTCAACCTTGTTGGATCAGAAAACCCCCAGCCAATTGACTACAAACTGGGTAACCCTGATAATGTTGTGCTCCTCACCGGTGCCAACAGTGGGGGGAAAACAACGCTTCTTGAGACACTCGCCCAGGTGACCCTGATGGCCCATATGGGACTTCCTGTATGTGCCCGTGAGGCCCATGTAAGGCCAGTTGAGGAGATCCACTTTATCTCAAAGAGGAGGTCCCTGGATGCCGGTGCCTTCGAGTCATTCATAAGGACCTTCACCCCCGTGACAACCAGTGGAAGCTCAAAGCTCATACTCCTTGATGAACTTGAGGCAATAACCGAACTTGATGCTGCAGTGAAGATCATAGCAACCTTCATAGAGTTCATAATGGAATCTGAATCCATTGCAGTCATTGTGACCCACATGGCCCGTGAAATACTCAAGTACGTGGATGTCAGGGTTGATGGTATCGAGGCGCGGGGGCTTGATGAGAACTATAATCTCATTGTGGATAGAACACCCAGAATAAACTATCTTGCAAGGAGCACCCCTGAGCTGATTATAAGGATGATATATGAGAAATCAGGTGACAATGAGAGGATGGTTTACCGCAGGATACTTGAAAAGTTTCAGAAAAACGGATAAATCTGAATAACCATATCAGTTACCATGATAACCCATCTCAAGGACCATCTCCTGGATCTTAAAACAGAGCAGAAGGACATCTATGAGATATTCAACCGCATATACGATTTTGGATGTGATGAAGGACACCTTAAGGTGAGTGAAAGCCTCAAAGAGAGGTTTGGGATAAAATTTATTGAATCCGCTGAAAATCAGAGGATAATAAGCATATACAACCGCTGGACGGGTGAAGGATCACTTTTTAATTCCATGCGCCTTAAAAAGCCTGCTATGGATACTGAATCTGCCAGAAGAGTTCTTGATGAACTCATCGAGGATAAAAAGAGGTGTGACTTCTGCAGACCAGAACTGTACACGCCTGAAGATGATTTCGGACGCGTTGTGGGAAGGCACTCCATTACAGCATCAAACATAGCCAAGTACGATGCGTGGAGCGGCCTTCTGATATTCAGAAAACATGATCCCCTTGACTTCACCCTGGAGGAATTCTCAGATTACCTCATAACCGCCTCAAAATGGTTTAAAATGGCAGAGAAATCCTCGGGACTTCATTTTCCATTCATGGTATGGAACTGCCTTCCACGGGCAGGGGCATCACAGATCCACGGCCACATGCAGCTTCTCCTGGGCAGGAGGCCCTATGCAAGGATTGCATTCCTTGATGATGTATCCAGGAGATACAGGAAACGTTATGGTTCATCATACCATGATGATGTCTTTTCAGTCCACCATGCGCTTGGACTTGGTGTTGAATCAGGAGGCGCGTTTATATATGCAAGTATAACCCCTCTGAAGGAAAAGGAGATCATCATGACATTTAAAACAGATGCCTTCAGGAATTCTGATCTGCAGAATTACCTCTTCAAGATCTTAAGGTGCCTGATAGATGAATGTGGTGTCTACAGCTTCAATCTGTCGATGCACCCATTTAATGCAGAAATGGAGATCCCCGGCATCATAAGAATCGTGGACCGTGGGAACATTGCATCAGCGTCATCTGATATGGGTGGTATGGAACTCTTTGGAAGTTCGGTCATCGGAAGCGACCCATACATCATATTTGACAGACTTAAAGGTGCTCTTGATGCCTGATTATTTATTTGATTTTCTTGATGAACTTGAATACCTGAAGAATTCCAGCAGAACAGCTATAATCACGGATATCGATGGTACAATAAGTGAAATAGCACCAACACCCCATGAAGCCCGTGTAGATGAAGAGATGAGGGAAGTTCTCAGGGAAATCTCTAAACGCTACAGGGTGCTTGCCTTTATAAGTGGAAGGCCCGTGCATGAGGCACTCAGGATGGTGGGGGTCCCAGAGGCAATATATGTTGGAAACCATGGCCTTGAGTACATTATAAATGGAAGGTATGAGCGCTTCAGGGAGGTTGAGGAGTACCTCCCACTCATCAGAAAATGTGCCCTTGAACTCAAGGAGAAATCCCCCGATGAGAATATCATATTTGAAGATAAGGGTATCTGCTATTCCATACACTACAGGCAGTGCACTGATCATGAACTGACAGAAAAAAGGATAATGGATGCCCTCAGAGAGATGCCAGAATCCAGAAAAATACGTGTGGATCACGGGAGAATGCTCGTTGAGCTCAAACCCCCAGTGGAGTACAACAAGGGCCTTATAGTCCGGAAAATCATAGAGGAATCAGACGTATCATCGGCAGTGTACCTTGGAGATGACATCACAGATGCCGATGCATTCAGGGAACTCAGAAAACTAGAATCTGAAAGAAAAATCAGAGCTGCATCAGTGATTGTGCTCTCAAAGGAGATACCTGATGAAATAAAGGATTCGGCCTCCTTCTATGTGTCAGGGGTCCCTGAGGTCCTCAGATTTCTCAAGTGGCTCTTAAAATAGGTTTATTCATTCCT
>NZ_JAKLTD010000004.1:0-4465 GCF_022014235.1 Methanothermobacter sp. K4 | reverse complement strand
TTCCTTCTTCATTGCCCCAGACCTCTCAAGTGGCTCTTAAAATAGGTTTATTCATTCCTTCTTCATTGCCCCAGACCTCTCAAGTGGCTCTTAAAATAGGTTTATTCATTCATAATATATTATGTACTGGCTGAAAATACTTATTAGATGGGGGCAACATAATATTATCCATGACATCTGTGGTTGTCATGGCGGGGGGTAAGGGTACAAGGATAAGACCTTTAACATTTTCAAGACCCAAACCACTTGTACCCGTTGCAAATAGACCCATACTGGATTATATAATCCAGAGGGTCGTTGATTCTGGTTACAGTAAGATTATAATGACACTGGGATATCTTGAGGATCAGATAAGTTCATATGTCTCCTCAAGGTACCCGGACCTTGATTTCAGGTTTTCATCCGAGAGGAAGCCCCTTGGAACCGCAGGGGGTGTGAGGACAGCGGCCAGTAACATAGACGATACCTTCATCGTCCTAAGTGGGGATGTGCTCTTTGACCTTGACCTCCAGCAAATGGTTCGGTTCCACAGAAAGAAGGATGCGCTTGTTACCATTGCCCTCACACCAGTTGAGGACCCTTCACATTACGGCATAGCGGTTCTTGATGATGATAGGAGGATAACACGTTTTCATGAGAAACCCCGTCCAGAGGAGGTCTTCAGTAGAATCGCAAATGCGGGCATATACGTCATGGAACCTGAAATTTTCGATTATATCCCTGAGGGAAACTCTGACTTTTCAGCTGATATCTTCCCTGTTTTGATAGAGGAGAACAGGGGGGTATACGGGTTCGTTTTCGATGGTTACTGGAATGATGCAGGTAAGCCGGATACATTCCTCAAGGCCAACCATGATGCCCTCAATGGTCAGATAACACCCCAGCCTGAAGGTGAACTTTTAAATGAGGTTCCCGGTCGATTTGGGGATATATGGGTGGGTCAGGATGTGGTTATAGGTGAGGGGGTTCGTATAGCTGGGCCCGTGGTTATAGGTGATGGTGCAAGGATAGATGATGGGGCATTCATAGCCAGGGAAACCGTAATTGGACCCGGAGTTTATGTGGGAAGTGACAGCTTCGTGAGGGGCTCCGTTATTTTTGATGGTAGCAGAATTGAGGAGGGCTCCCAGCTTGTAAACTGTGTTATTGATGAATGCTGCAATATCAGGGAGAACTGCGTCGTTGAAAGGTGTGCAATGATCGGTCGTGGTGCCCTCCTGGAACCAGCAACTGTTATCAGATCCCACTGCAGCGTCAGCAACAACCTCAGGATACTCTCAGGCTCCCTCCTTGACTCAGATTATCCCATTGTGGCTGAACAGTGATTACGATGGCAAGGTACGTCCAGGATATAAGGGGCTCTGTTAACCGGGACATAGACTGTTCATTTGCCCTCAGCCTTGGAATGTTGATAGGTGACTATGTAAGCTGCAGGCGTGTCCTGATAGGGAGAGACGCGCATACACCGTCTCAGATGATAAAGAGGGCCATAGGGACTGGATTGATGGCTGCTGGAGTGGATGTTATTGATTTTGGTGTTGCCACAGTCCCTGTTATACACCACCACATGGAGCGGTTTGACAGTCATCTGATGATAAATGTCTCCCGCTCCCCCCTCCGAGCAGATGAAATAAACATCAAACTCCTCAGCAACCATGAAATTCCGCTTGAACAACGCCCCACGGTTTATGCAGACTGGAATCAACTTGGAAAGCTAAGATATGTTAACAACTACCTTGAATCCTATGTCAAATCAATATTTGAGTTCATATCACCCTCTGTAGGAAACCATGAATTTATGGTGGTCCTGGGTTACGATGAGGGGTCCCCATGGAACATTGAGGGGGATATACTCAACCAGCTCAACTGTCAGACCATAAACATCACATTCAGAGGGTCGCTATTTGGTAAAAACTTTCCCCTTGCGAACGCCTCCAGCATATCCATGATAGCAGACGTTGTGAGGGCAACCGGCGCGGATATGGGGGTTATACTGGATAACGATAGGGACACCATCTTCTTCATAGACGAGAGGGGTGAACTCATAAGGGACCAGACCGTACTATCGATTTTCGCAGACCATTACCTTAAATCCTCTGATGGGCCCGTGGTGTCCTCAGTGGTTGCATCAAAGTCACTGGAAAATGTCACCGGCGGACGTCTTATAAGGACATCAGTCAACAATGTCCTCAACAAAGTTTACACAGAGAATGCTGCTTTTGGTGGTGATGAACCTGGAATGTACATATTCCCTGAATTCCAGTACTGCTATGATGCCACCTTCGCACTTCTGAAGATGCTTGAGATCATGGCCGAGAGGAAAATGACACTCCACAAACTCGCATCTGGAATGGAGAGGTACAGCAGGGTTGAATTCAGCATGGAGTGTCCCAACGAATTCAAGGACAGTGTAATTGAAAGACTTGCCGAACACTTCAGAGGCAAAAAAATTGAACTTATAGATGGTATAAGGGTTGAAGAATCATCAGGAGTCGTTCTCATAAGGCCCTCAAGATTTGAACCACTTATAAGAATCTACATTGAATCAGAATCCTCCGAGGAAACCCAGAAGAAATCACGCCATATAATGAACCTTTTAAAAAGTGAAATGAGTGATCTTTATGGTGATTGAACTTCAGAAACGTAGCATGAAGTTTCTTGAAGATAAGAACCCTGTTATAGTATCTAACAGGGGCCCCGTGGAATTTTTCAGAAAAGGTGGAAAAATTGTTATGAAGAGAGGTGCAGGGGGTCTCGTTTCAACCCTGCTGCCTGTTGTTGAAAGGTTCAGTGGTGTCTGGGTCTCCAGTGCCATGACCCTTGAGGACGCCGAGGTGGCAGCAGGGTACCCTGAAAACAGGGTTCCTCTCCCGGAGGATGATCCAAAATTCACGGTTTCATTTGTTATAGTGGACCGTGAAAGGTATGAATCATACTACAGTATCATAAGCAACCCCCTCCTCTGGTTCGTCCAGCACTACATGTGGAACACACCATACTCCCCTGAAATCGATGATAAAACCTATCTTGCCTGGGATGAGGGTTATGTTCATGTTAACAGGAAATTTGCAGAAAGAGTTGCATCTGAAATTGAAAGAAATGAAAAGAATCCTCTGATTATGTTACAGGATTATCACCTCTATTTATGTCCTGGTTTCATAAAGAAGAAGGTCGGTGACGTCTTTCTGAGCCAGTTCATACATATCCCCTGGCCACAGAGGGACTATTTCAGAATACTCCCCGAAAAGATGAGGGAAAGCATAATAAATGGGCTTCTTTCAAATACGGTTCTCGGATTCCATATAAAGAGGTACTGTTCCAACTTCATGGAATGCTGCGGGGACCTTGGCTATGATGTGGATGCTGAGAATGGAGTGGTGCTGAATGGTGATGAAAAAACATTTGTAAGAAATTATCCCATATCAGTTGATCCAGATAGCATAAGAAGAACCGCCAAATCAGATGCTTTCAGAAAGAAGGAGGATTTTGTCAGGAAGTTAAAGGGGGACATGTTTCTCATCTACCGCACAGACAGGGCGGATCTCAGCAAGAACATAATACGTGGCTTCAGGGCCTATGAGCTGTTTTTGAGGGAGCATCCTGAATTTCATGGTAGGGTAAAGTTCCTTGCCACGGGTAAACCAACAAGGCAGCAGATAAAGGAGTACAGGGATTATACGGATTCTGTGAAGAGCATCGTGGATGAAATCAACGGTATTTACGGTAACTCCAGCTGGAAGCCCATTGAGTACATTCACCGTGCCGATTATGAACTTGTGGCTGCTGCATTCAAAAACTATGACTGCCTCATTGTGAACCCCATTGCCGATGGTATGAACATTGTCCCCAAGGAGGCTGCTCTGATGAATGAAAAATCAGGAACCGTTATACTTTCAGAGCAAGCCGGCTGCTACGAGGAACTCGCTGAGTACGTCATAGGTGTGAATCCATTTGATATAAAGGAAACTGCAGATGCTATCTACAGGTCCATAACAATGAACTCTGATGAAAGAAAGAAGCTTTCAGATGGCCTTAAATCGAAGGTCCGTGAAAGAACAATATATCACTGGATCAATGAACAGTTCGATGACTTCGAGAGGCTGATGAAATAAATTAAAGTGAGTGAGTAGGTAAGCGCCTCGTTAATCAATATCTCTAAATCCTAATAGAATGAAATTTCTAATTTTTATAAATTTGTAAATTTTGCCTGCACACTAACTCTACGGGTTCACAGGTAGATTACCCTTCCCTCCCCGAGCAACCCTCGAAGCAGGCAGTCTGTCCGATGCTGGGTTTCTTCTAATCATCCTAGGCATCAGCCAACATCATAGAAGGACCTTGGGCATCAGTCGTTAAGATGTGACAGTTAGTTCTATGAAAATAGGTTTATATAAAGATTAGCATGAATGGCTGGCAGTGAAGTGGGCTTCCCACAGCAAAACACCGCAGTACACACCCACAACGC
>NZ_JAKLTD010000003.1:298981-305567 GCF_022014235.1 Methanothermobacter sp. K4 | reverse complement strand
CCCGACAATGTAGCCATCGACAGCTCAATCTTCAGGGGAAAGTACCTTGCATCATCAGCCAACTGTCCTGTTTACAACCCGGAGATAAGGTCCCTTGCAGCGAGCATCACAAAGGGCCTCTCAACGACACTCCAGAAGGCAACAGCCATATTCAACTGGGTGCGTGACCATATAGACTACAGCTTCTACTACAACACAAGGTACGGTGCCACCGGCACGCTGAAAACCAGAACCGGGAACTGCGTGGACATAACACACCTCCTTGTGGCCCTCTCAAGGGCTGCGGGTATACAGGCCAGATATGTCCATGCCAAGTGCACATTCCTCTCAGGTAACACCTACGGCCATGTCTGGGCCCAGTTATACGTGAACGGAAAGTGGGTAAACGCCGACGCATCAAGCAACATGAACTCCCTTGGAGTCATAAAAAACTGGAAGACTGCAACCATAAAGGGCTACTATGCAGGACTACCATTCTAAAGAACCAATTTTTTAACTTTTTTTTATCAGCTACATTATCTCTACCAACAGTTCCTACCTCAAAGCTAGATTCTACGAACATATTCAAGTTCCCTGAACCTCAGGGATACAGTTGTACCATCATCAGAGATTATCTCAAATTCACCCTCAAGCTGATCGGCAAGGGCCCTCATAAGGGATAAACCCACTGTACCCTCAGGGACCTCACCAATACCCCGGCCATCATCCTCAACTGTGAGGTGCATCAAATCACCCGGCTCCACCCCTACACGGATCATGCCCCTCCCATCAGGGAAGGCGTGCCTTATGGAGTTGGTGACGGCCTCATTGATGAATAGACCCAGTGGTATTGCGGTCTCCAGGTTCAGCCTCACATCAGCATCCACCTCAAAGTCCACACCATAAACTGAGTGGGCGCTTATCAGCCTCTCAATCAACCTCGTTATGAATGAAGTCATGAGAACACCTGAGAAATCACCGCTGTCATAGAGGGTCTCATGTATGATTGCCATTGCCCTCACCCTGCTCTGGGCATCGAGGAGGACCTGGCGGGTATCCTCATCTGCATTCATGGCCTGGATGTTCAGGAGGCTTATTATGATCTGGAGGTTGTTCTTGACCCTGTGGTGCACCTCACTTAGGAGTGCATCCCTCTCCATGAGTGTATCCTCAAGGGACCTCTTGGCCAGTATGAGGTCGGTTATGTCTGTAAGTGAGACTATAAACCCAGCATATTCACCGCCCTGAAACCTCGGGACCATCCAGCCTGTGTAGTGCCTCCCCCTGATTTCCACCCTGTCAATGATCACCGGCCTCCTTTCGCCGCTGTACTCAGGAAGCTCCACATCACCAAGCCTCTTCATTGCCTCGTTCTGGTATATGGTATTCCCCTCTGCATCCACCACTGCAACCGCCTCTGCCAGGTTCTCAAGGACATCCCTGAAGAAGCGCTGGGTCCTCCTGAGGTCCCTCCTGTAGGTTTCCCTCTTCATATCAATCCTGTTGAGTTCCGCCGCGGCTATTATGACGGAGATTATTATGAGGGATGCTGTCATGCCCATGAGGAAGACCTCACCGAAGCCCGGGAACACATAATCTCTTATCTTAAGCGTTACAAGGCCCAGGACGGTTATGCTGGCTATCATCATGGGTAGTATGAGCCTGACTATGTGGCCGCCAACAAATGATTCATGGATGGGCGCCATAACCCCCCTTTCAGGGTATAGTGAAAGTATGGAGACTGCTATGAGTATGTGGAGCACCGCAGTGTAGAGTGCCATGAGGAAGTACTCTCCATAGACACCGAGACCCGCCGCGTAGCCCACAAGGACGCAGTAGGAGATCACACCCGCCGGGAAGGTGATTATCTGGGCCGCGCTGAACCTTGATGCTGAGAATAATAGCAGGACCACCGCGTATATAAGGAAGAGAGCCACTGTTATTATCCTTGAGTTATACCCATATTCAGCGCCCTGAATGTAACCAGAAAGTGTCAGGATGTAGAAGACCATGAGGAAGGTCCCTGTAAGTATCGCCGGAAGCCTGAAACCCCTTGAGAGGGCTATGAGGGAAGCTGCGAGGGGTATGAAGAGGGCCGCTGTTACCGGCTGGGTGGGTGGGGATCCCAGGACAGTGCCCATGAGGTGCTGGTTACCGGTTGCCCATCCTCCAAGTATGAGGGAGGATATCACTATTACGGTGGCTGAAGCAGAAACTGAGATTCTCCTTGCAAAAAGAACAGAATCAGACCACTCCATATTCAACCCAAGAATATTATCTCCCACATTATTAATAAAATCTTCGAAACGGATTATTAATTGAGGGGAGTATTTATTAACACCCACCGACAGATTAATTTAATAAGTTTTTAAATATTATTATGAGGTTGGGGTGTATGAAGCGTTTACTCTGCCCCCTCTGCAGGGCCAATGTATCATCCGAACTTTATGGAAGCCATCGGGAACGGTTCTACCACCTGATATGCCCATCATGCGGTGCATGGGTGTGCCTGGATGATGGAAGGATCCTATGAGGTCTGATAAACCAACTGGAAAGTTTTAAGGTCAGACGCGGCTTGAGGTCCGGTCCATGAGAAATTATCATGGGAAGAGAAGGACACCCTGTGAATGGGACTCATGTTATTTAATCAATGAGTGACATAAGGTCAACTGGTGAAATCCATGAAAATATGGTCTGGTGTCCTCCTCCTTGTGATCCTCACGGTCCCCCCAAGCACAGCCCTCAACACCGGGGTCTCGGATGAACCAGGTTACGGGATGATAACTGAGAGCCACGGTGAGGGGAGCCAGAGGTACTGGATCTTCAAACCATCAAAACCAGGGAGTTACCCTGTTGTGGTGTTCATCCATGGCTGGGCCGCCACGGAGCCCATCTTCTACATGGCCTGGATGAGGCACCTTGTGAGGGAGGGGAACATCGTAATCTATCCACGCTACCAGAACCTTCTCGATACAACATCAGATGCCTTCACCGATAATGCCGCATCCGCGGTTAAGGAGGCCCTCAGGAGAGTGGGGGGTGAGTGGAACGGTGAATTCTTCCTTGCAGGCCACTCCGCTGGGGGTATAATAGCCCTCAACCTGGCATCCCGCCAGGATATACCTGACCCTGATGGTATCCTGGCTCTGCAGACAGGGGACTCTGAGGGGGGCAGGAAATTCGAGAACCTCAGGGGTATACCGCAGGACACGCTCCTTGTGGTTATGGCCGGCGACAGGGATAATATAACAGGGACAGCGGACTCCTACAGGATAATGAGGTCCACACCCCAGATACCCGGGGACAGGAAGCTGTTCCTCCTTGTGCGCTCAGACCGCAACCTGGTGGCTGACCACATCTCACCCCTTGCAGTTTCAGATGAATTCGGGGTACTGGTGGATAACCTGGACTACAGTGGCTACTGGAAGGTCCTGGATATGATGATGGAACTTGCACGTGAAAATAAAACCCTTGCGGATGCCGATACCGGTAGACTCCTTGGAATGGGCAGCTGGGGTGATGGAAGACCCGTGAGGAGGATGGAGATTGTTGAATACTGATGGGGGTTCACCATGGACAGGAGGATTCTGATAATTGCAGGGGTTATAGCTGGACTCATAATCTTTACGGTACTCGTGGTTGAGGTCTTCGATGAGGCATTATTTGCACAGATACCCTACAGTTACACCTCATACACATCAATCCCGGCAAATAATCCGGGTGAGGGCTCCCTCGGGGGCTACTACTCAATAAATGGTAGGGGGAGGGACTTCAGGTTCCAGATAGTGCTCCCTGGTGCTGAGAACCTTGACACCCATGAGGTTAACGGCACAAGGATATGCTACAATGAGAGCGGCCTGAGTGGGGTGGGCCACATAGACCACATCGACGTCACCTGGGATACCCTCATATCACTAATGAGGGGTGACCTGAAGTCTGCCATGTTCAGAACACCCCTCAGGGGGCACTACAATATGACCTGCGCCGCCTGGAATGGTGGTGGGAGTTTCATGAACGACGGAACAAACTTCAGGGGCGACTTCAGGATAAATGGTGTTGAGACCTTCTTCGGCGGTAACTTCACCCTGAAACCTGAGGGTGGGCGTATCATCCTCAAAGCAGACTACATATACTACCCCCAGGGAAAGCCACAGGAAGCCAAAAGAATTAAAAAGGACTTCTACATGTGATTTTAACGCCACAGGATGTCAAAAGAATTAAAAAGGACTTCATGTAACTTTTAATCCGATTGGGGATGGTGTACCTGATTATTAAGAACGCTGATGACTGCGACTATGGCAGGGTCCTTGATGGTACCCTGCTCTCTGAAATCCTCCACCCCAGGAATGACCCTGTGAGGATGAACTTCAGCCTCGCCCATGCCCTCCTCAAAGCAGGTGAGGCCTCACTGCCCCACCGCCTGAGGGAGTCCGTCGAGGTCTACTATATCCTTCAGGGTGAAGGGATCATGCACATAGACCATGAGTCAATGAAAGTAAGTGAGGGCGATGCCATCTATATCCCGCCTGGCTGTGTGCAGTACATCGAGAATAGGGGTGAGGAGGACCTCTCATTCCTATGCATCGTATCCCCGCCCTGGAGGGTTGAAGACGAAGAACCTGTCATGGAGTCAAAAACCCACTCACACGAACTGACTATGGATTAACAGCACAGAACAGAATATACACCCAATTTTTAAAAGGAGCCGAAGAACCTCCAGAATATCCCTAATTTTTATCCAAATTAAAAAAAATGTTTTCAGATTACCACGTACTGTGGTAACCTTCCGTTTGCACCATAGAATCCAAGTATCCTGCTGTACATGAAGACAAGCCTGGAGTAGGGGACCCTTCCACGGGAGGTCACCGCATAATTTGGGGCCCTCCTATTCCTGGTTATGAAGTCCCTTATGTTTACAGCGTACCTCAGGTATGCGCTCATGTACAGTTTACCTGGCATATAGACACCCTCAGATGCGGTGGGGTAGCCCACGGTTCTGGGTGTGACAGGTTTCCTGCTGCCAGCAGCAAGGTTGATGGATGTCCTCACGAGGAGGTCAAGGAAGGCTGGTGGGGAGTACTTCCTGCCACCCATTCTAACCGTATCTGGTAGCCTCCTGTATTTGCCATAGTACCATGCGATGTATTCTGCTGCCCTGACCACCTGGTCAACGGTTAAACCGCTGGATGTTACCGTTACGGTGGTGGCTGGGAGGCCGTCAACGGTGACCCTGTACGTCCCTGCGCTGAGTGTTCTCGTATATGTTAATGTGGTTGATTCACCACCATTGAGTGTCACTGTCCTTGAATCGACCTTTATGCCGTTCACCATGAGATCCGCTGTGTATGAGCCTGCCACGTCCCCTGTGTTCATGACCCTCACTGTCACGGTGATCCCAAGTGGTGCGGATCCTGATACCGGTGAAACACTGAGGTTACTTAGCTGGAAGGTTGCCGGTTTGAGGACAGTGACAGCCACAGGCACAAGACCATCCACACCCACCATGCAGACACCTGGATCAGTGAGGTCCCTGAGGAAGCTCACCTCAACGGATGATGCAGGGTTAATGGTGATATCCCTGAAGGTTACAACCACCCCATCAACTGTGAGGTTAACCCTGCACACACCTGCAACCTCCCCTGTATTGGTGACATTCACCGTGACGTTTACACGTAGGGGTGCCACACCTGTATCTGGTGTCACTCTCAGGTTATCAAGGTTGAAGCTGGCGGGTTTAAGTACTCGGAGGGTGGATGTGTCCTCTGATGGTAGGTGGGTTTCATCACCTGGGAATTCAGCCCTGGTGGAGTATGTACCGGGTGCCCCTGCAGTGGTGGTGAACCTGGCTGTTCCTGTGTTATCTGTGAGGGCTGATCCCAGGAGTATGCCATCAAGGTAGAACCTGATCTCCCTTCCCTCAACCGGTCCTACTGGTGATGTGAGTGTTGCCACGAGTTCCGCTGTCTCCCCGGCCACTGCTTCCGCCTCCTGGAGGGTTGTGGTGGTGGTGTACTTCTCTGTGAGGGGTGCGAAGATGCTGAAGGTGTCGATGTTATCTGCGTATACGTACCTCTCAGTGGTGTTCACGCCGGTCTCTGGAAGCTGGTTCCAGGTTCCAGTGGTGTGGTGGAATACCCGGAGCCCTGTTTCATTTTTACCTGCGACGTCACCTGGTGTGTAGTGGAAGCGGAGGTAGTCCAGGATTGTTGCTCCTGCTGAGGATATGTCCACATATTTCGTGATGTTAACCCAGCCTGATGGGTCTGCTGGTGGTGATTCAACTCCCCTCAGTATGATTCCAGCTGTGTACCTGAAGCTCAGGAGTGTGGGGTAGAGTAGGCCCACCCTGAGGCGTGTGAAGGTGTTTGATATGGCTGGGTCAGCCTGGAGATCAGGACCCGTGGTACTGGTGATGGTGTTGTTGATGAATTCGGATCCTGTTACGCCCTGCAGGTACATGCCTCTGCTGCTGGAGGTCAATGTGTTGTTCTGGATTGTTACTGTGGGGTTACCGGCCCCACTGAACCATAAACCCCAGTCAGGACTACCAGTCACCGTATTATCCCTCAAGGTTACAACTCCACGAATATTCTCCAGTTGAATACCC
>NZ_JAKLTD010000003.1:224997-298890 GCF_022014235.1 Methanothermobacter sp. K4 | reverse complement strand
TTACGCACAAAATAACCATAAGAACTCCTAGCCTGCAGGAAAACACCATAACCGGTCGCATTAACCACAGTAACATTCTCAAGCCTCAAAACATCCACACTGGAAAGGTACTCCTTCTCAATACCACTAGCCCCGGTGGAATCAAAGACAGAATCACGCACAACCAAACCAGAAACACTGGCACCATAATCAACAAACAAACCCTGCTGAGAAGTCCTATTCACAGTGACACCAGAAACAGTCACATTAGATGAAGCGCCACTAATAACAACACCACGGTTGGAGCCGGTTATGTTAAGGTTCATAAGGGTAACATTCCCGGCCCCATTCACGGAGACACCTGCAGAGGCTGTTGCACCTACGAGTCTGAAACCCTGGATGGTGGAGCCTGAACCCGTGGATTGAACCCTGAAGACAGGGATTGATGGATTAAGTGACCCGTTAACGGTTACAAGACCTGCACTCCTTATGGTGAGGTTTGTCTTGTTTACAGTGACACTCTCATGGTATGTGTATGGGTTTCCGCCATCGTCGTGGACGGTTATAGTATCCCCGCTCACTGTGGACCCATTATCAATTGCAGCCTGAATCGATGTGAAGTTGTAGCCGCCCCCTGGACCTACAGTCCATTCAGCGGCAGATGAAGATGAAATGGAAACTAAAACAACGAATAACACCAGCAAAAACACCCTAATTGATGGAAACGACTTTGAAATCATCAGTATCTCCCCAGATCTGCTTGAAAAGGAAGTCGATCACAGAACCAGCGACAAACCCCCCTTCACCCATTTTTATGCACTTTAACAGTATATAAAATTTTCGCGGTTAAATAAAAATAGATCATATAATTATTAATTTATCTAAAAAACTTTAAAATGCTGATTGATAAGCTAAATATTGACCATATCACCCTATTTCACCCGCTGATCATCACACAACAATTTCAGGGAAAAACATAGAGGAACATGAATCATCCACATGTGGGGGATGAAAATCAGGTTTACTCATCAATAAAACGACCAGAATCAGCCAACAGTTTATTTTAAAGATAGGAAAAATAAAAAAATGAAAGGTTATATTCTGTTTCTTCCAATCCCAAGGAAATAGCCCACACCAACAAGACCAACAAGTGCAATAACACCGATTATGGCGTAGACCGGCATTCCAGTACTGGAACCCTGTGATGCAGCTGCCCTGCTCACCTCATAGGCCTTCCCAGCCTCAGCCCCGGGTGATGCCGAGGAAGCACCGGTGAACCCTGAATCCACAGCTCCACCATGAGACCCTCCAGTTGCACTCCCTGGCGATGGTGTTCGCCCGGCTGAGGTTGACCCCCTACCTGGCTCTCCTGGAGTCGGGGTTGAGGGCACATCAGGGGTGGATCCACCTGATGGGGCGAATGCTGAGCTCCCTGTGGCAGCATACAGTTTCTCCTTAACCCTTGCAAGGAGGTCCGGGTTGAGGTACCTCATTGCCCACTCCATCATTGCGATGTTGCCGCAGCTGCAGTCACAGCAGGCAACCCCATTCTCTGCCATCGCCTGTGCCCACGTGGATGCAACGAGCCTGAGTGTTGCCTCATCAGCCTTCCAGTGGCCCTCATGGGCCGCCTGGAGCATGGTGCCCGTGATGGATATCAGTGCATAGGAGTTCTTACCTGATAGCCACTCCCTGACACCGAGGCCATTAACGTCCCTCAGGTAGGTATCTGCAAGTTCATCCCAGGCCCATGAAGGCACACCAGAGGGGGATGTGACCTGCCAGAGCCAGAGGGACCTCACCGCCGAGGAGAGCCTGTTGGCACCGGCGTACCCCTCAGACATCAGGCCCCTCACATAGTCAGGGTTGAGGTAGCGTGTCCTCATATCAAGGGCGATGGCCCCCTGGAGCGAGAGGATCTCAGGTGTGCCTGTGGCCACTGTTATTATGTTAACTGCTGGTGTGCTGCCTGTGAGTTTACGTATCGCCAGTGATAGGCCGCCCAGGTAGTCTGCCATGTCATCGTTCTCTGTGACACCCACAAGGTAGGTGCTCCTTCCCTGGTAAACCGCGGATACACCCCTGAGGAGGTCTGCCAGGAGGTCAACGTTCTTAACACCCCACCCTGTCTCTGAGTAGGATGTCCCCATGCGGCTCATGAACAGGTCTGCCAGTTCATCTGTATTATTGTAGGTCCAGGACATCTCACCAGCCTCCTTGACGCCTGTACCATAGGATCCCAGTGGTGGTGCGAATATCCTGTAGATGGCCATGTTACCGGCCTCTGAGGCGTTCATACCTGCATCCATGTACTTCTGGACCAGTTCAAGCCAGTGCCCTGCCACCCTGTTCATCTCAAGGGGGTCACTTCCTGGTGTGAATAGTTTAAGTGTTCTGAGGGGCTTAATGGTCGCCTCCAGGGCCTCTGATACCTGTGGATACCTTTCAAGTATGGTGGTGTATGATGCCGCAAGTGCCAGCCTGAAAGCCCTGTCCATTGTAACAGCCACCTGACCGTAGACGTCCCTGAAGAGTCCGCTCACCGTGACCACCGCGTCTATACGTGGCCTTCCAAGTTCACTGAGTGGTATGAGTTTCACCCCGGTCACTGTACCTGAGCTGCTCCACACCGGCTTCACACCCAGGAGGTTCAGGACAAAGGATACCATGGCACCGTCGTCCCTGGCTGTGTCCACACCCCATATCACCACTGCAAGTTTCTCCGGTGGTTCCGTGTAGGTGGCGAGGACCCTCCTCACTATCTCAGCCCCCATACTGTAGGCTGCCTGTGTTGGCACGGTGCTGGGGTCTATGGTGTAGAAGTTCCTGCCGGTGGGGAGGCTTGATGGGTTCATGAGGGGCTCCCTTCCTGGTCCCGGTTCAACGTAGCCGCCCCTGAGTGCGTTAAGGAGCGATGACATCTCTCCGGCTGTGCTCTTCCTGAGCAGTGCTATGTACTCTGCTGCTGCCTGGAGTTTGCTGAGTATATCCGGCGATGAGGTGAGGTTCTCTGGTTTTGAGCCGTCTACAAGGGCCCTTACCATGGTGAGCGTCCTGTTTTCGATCACTGCACGCTGTTCAGGTGTGAGTTCCCCGTAGATCCAGCCGTATTCTGCTGACAGTAGAAGGTGGATGGAGCTGTCGCCTGTTGAGATCATTGAGGATACCATGTATGTTATTGCCTCGCTGCTCCACTCCCTCCCGAAGGTGTGGAGTCCTGTCGGTATCAGTGTGGATTCGATCCTCATGAGGTACCCTGATATGGCTGCTGTGAGTTCATCGGGGGTTGAGTTCTGGATGCTGATGCCGAGTTCATCTCCGAGTTTCAGTTTAATGGCTGTGTTCCGTATCTCGGCCAGGTACTGGGTTTTGAGCTGTTCATCTGCCTTCTTGTAGTTTGAGATTAACTCCCTGAGGGTGAGGAGTTCACCGTACAGGTCTGTTGATTTCATTGCCGGTGTAAGGTGGTCGATGATGACTGCGAGTCCACGCCTCTTGGCTGCCAGTCCATCGGCTGCGTTATCCACACGGTAGATGTAGATTGATGGTGTCTCATCCACGACTATGTCAGGGAAGTCGAAGCCTGCGAGCATGACCTCCTTTCCAGGGAGCCACTCGTAGCTTCCCATGGTGCCCATGTGTATCATTGCGCTGGCATTGAAGACCGTGTTTATCCATGCATAGTAGGCCAGGTACTGGTGGTGTGGTGGGAGTACACCCACGGTGTAGAGCATCTCAGGGCTGGCCTCCCATCCCCTCTGGGGCTGGGGTCCGATGAAGATGTTACCCTCCAGTATACCAGGGATTATAATGTATTTTCTGCCGTTCCTTGTTACGGTCATCACATTCCCGGGGGCTTCACCCCAGCCGCAGAGGCCTGGTATTGCAAGGAGCATGAAGGAGTTCCTCGCGGCATGGAATGTGCCCCAGAGGCTGGAGTTGCCACCTATAACTCCCCTGAGTGCGGTGTACATGACTTCAAGTAGCTGCAGGCCCTCAGAGGCTTTATCTGATGATTTTATGTTGTCCTTCATCTCAGCGTACCATGAGTTCAGGGCCCTCATGAGGATCTCCACCTTAACATTCCTCTGGAGGCCCAGTTTCAGGAGTTCCTCCATGTATGCTGTGGGGCCCTCTGTGACGTATCTCCTTGCTATGGGGTTGAGGCCCTGGAACCATCTGAGGTATTCCTCTGCATCCCAGAGTATGACGCCTGTGGTGTTTGCAAGTCTCTCGAGTTCACCGGGTGCCCAGTTTGCAATGTTTATCCCCCTCTCTATCATGAGGGTTACGAGTTCAGCTGCTCCTGTTATGTTACCGGTCCTGTATCCCTCCTTCTTGAGGTTGAGGAGTATCTCATAGATGCTCTCTGGTACGTTGAGGTAGCTTGCCCCGATCTCTGATTTGCCCGGCGGGTAGTTGTAGTATATGATGGCTATCCTCTTCTCCCCTGCCGGTGTTAACCTCAGGTTTACCCAGTTTGTGAGCCTTGCTGCCAGTTTCTCCATCCTCTCAGTTATGGGTGAGTAGGAGTAGGTGTAGGCGCCTGTCACCGGGTCCATCTGGAACTCGGCCGCGGCTATTATTATGGGTTCTATGAGTCCCTGGGTCTCAGGGAAGCCCGCCTGTCCCATGATGTCATCCTGGCTCCAGGGTGTGACACCGTCACTGGATAGGAGCCAGTCATCCACGGTCCTCGTGTTAACTATAACCCCCCTGAGAACCGGGACGTTGAGGAAATTCAGGAGTGCCTTCACCTTCTCTGAGGCTGAACCGCCGAGGAGGTAGGTGCTGAAGGAGACCAGTGCCTGGATCCTTGGACTGTAAAGTGTGCTGTTGGCCTCAAATGATGCCAGGTCAGGCGCTGTTGTGAAGAACCTCACCATCGCCGAGTATGTGTTTTCACCGTACCTTGCAACCACGGGTATTATGTTGTAGGTGTCCCTGAGCCTCGCTATGAGGCTGTCCATATGCGCTGTTCCCCCGCCGAGCATGTTGCTCTCTGATTCTATGAAGCCTATGGTGGGCTTTGCAGGGTCTATTGGGTAGTCCCTGAGGTAATCTGTGAGGTTCCCGTAGAGTTTCCCGTCGCGGTAGAGGAGCTCCCTTGGAACCGCAACCGGGGGGTCATAGGTGACGTTGAGTGTAATGTTCCTTCCCCTGGCCCATACGTCCGCGGCCCAGAGTATCTGGTTCCTGTAGCTGGGGACGTTCCTGTAGCAGTAGTATCCCTCCCCCTGGGCCCAGAGGGCTATCTGGGGGTACTGGTTAACGTAGGCCTCAAGTAGGGGTAGGGGCTGGAGAACCCTGAGGGCCCTGCTCACAGTGCTCACCACCGTGTCCGGGACACCGGTGAACACCAGTTCATCGTTTATCCGGCTCATCCTGACGAGTTCAAGTCCACTTGCACCATCGAAGACTGCGAAGAATTTCCCGTTCAGAATTTCGGGTTTCGCTGTTACGACCCTGAGTATCCTCGTGTAGTCCTCTGTCCCCAGGTAGTTGCAGATTATGACGTCCGATGAGTTTAGGAGTGCCTCCACCTCCTCGGGTGTGGAGTTGACTATCTGGGGTGAACTTCTGACCCTGATGCTGATGTTCCTATCAGGGTACTCCTGGAGGACCCTGTGGGCTGCCTCATTCACAACCCTCGTCCCCTCGATGGAGTGTATGACGAGGACATCCACTGTGCTGTTGTCTGCTGCATCAGCTGTACCCTGAAACATGAATACGAGTAACACTGCAATCACTATTACCCTTGAATCCATTATCTTATCACCTCCATGTTTTAACTGCAGAATAAGTATTAATTTATATGTTAATTTAAAATTATTTATTACTGAATTCCGTTATAAATGAAAAATAGTAATATCAATCGTCCTTGAAATCAACATGGACGCTCTCAGAGCCGTTCTGAGTGACCCTTGTAACGTTAACGTCCCTGTCAGCATCCACGTCTACACTGACACTGATCACCGTATCATTCACGGTGCACCTTTCAGTATCGGTTTCATTGAACCCGTCCAGGGCACCCACCGATACAAGGGAGAGTACCGAGACAATGACCAGGAGGAATGAGAGGATGGCCCACTCGCCGGCTGTCCCCGTCCTTATCCTCCTCTTCCTGCGGAGGCAGTGGTAGGGTGTGTCATTGAGAGGGTATAGTAGGGGGCATCCGCGGACCGTGAAGAGGTCCAGGGCCAGGTGGGATGACACCCCGACAAGTAGGGGCACCCCGATCCCTGGACTCCCCAGTGATAGAAGCAGAAGGGGTGGTAGAATTAGAAGTGTGTGTCCGATGCCCCTGTGCCTCCCGGCAAGGAAGTCGAGGATGTCAGGGAGCACTGATCCCAGTCCGGCGAGGAGGGCCCCGTTGATGAGGGAATTTACAGGGTGGAGGAGGTTCACCATGAGGAAGAGTGCCACTGCAGCTGTGATGTGCGTCCTGAACCTCAAAGGTTATCACCTTAAGATGTAGTTCATGGTCCTGAAGGCTATCAGTGCAAACCAGAGCGCCCCTGTTATGAGGATCCCGTAGTCCAGGCCAACCTTGAAGTATGCCAGTGCCATGAGTATGGACATGAATGCCATGAACGCCCATGTGACGTCAATGGCTTCGTCATCCAGGCACTCATGGGGGTTGAGCCTCTGGAAGGTTGAGTAGAATGACCCCACCTCAGCCCTCATGGTGCCGTTGATGGCTGCCATGTAGTTCACGTTGCCGTTCTCGTGGAGCCAGAGGTACTTCAGTGCGGCCTTCTCTGTGAGGTCCTCGAAGTGGTCCATGAAGACCCATGTTTCCCCTTTAACTGATGCTATCTCATTCATTATCCCGGTTATGGTGAGCTTCTCACTGGCCCCTGGTTTATGGGCCCTGAGTATCTGGAGTAGCCCCGCCTTGAGGGGCATGGGTGTTACCAGGTAGACGAGGGTGGCCCCAGAGGTGATTTCACCCTCCTTAATGGCTTCCAGTATCCCCTGGTAGGCTTCGAGGGCGTTTCCGCCACATTCAATCACGTTGCCATCCTCAAGGCAGGAGGCAATTTTTATGATTTTCATATAATAAAGTATTAATTAATACTATTTAAATTTTTCGTATGAGATGGGTTTATAGTGTGGGTTTACAGAGAGAATATGAAATAATGGATTTGATGGTGAATTGATGATCCGGCGAATACTCGAGAACAGTGAATACAGGAGGGTGCTGGACAATATAGTGTCTCTCACCGGGATACAGATGGTGCAGTACCTCCTGCCCCTTGTAACATTCCCCTACCTCACCAGGATCCTGGGTCCTGAGAAGTTCGGGAAGGTGGCCTTTGCAGTGGCATTCATAACCTACTTCCAGCTCCTCACAGACTACGGCTTCAACCTCTCAGCAACAAGGGAGATCTCCATAAACCGTGAGGATCCCCGTAAGGTGTCGTGCATATACAGCTCGGTGATGGTAACCAAGACCATACTGATGTGCATCACATTCGTCCTCATGGTCACTGTGGTCCTCTCATTTGGGAGGTTCAGATCAGACCTCCTCCTCTACCTCTTCACCTATGGCCTCGTCCTGGGGAACCTCCTCTTCCCGGTCTGGTTCTTCCAGGGCGTTGAGAGGATGCGCTACATAAGCATACTCCGGATTGTGAGTTCCCTGATCTACACTGCCCTCATATTCATCATCGTGAGATCACCAGCAGATTACCTCTACGTTCCACTCATAACATCCGCAGGTTACATTGCGGTTGGTATATACAGCCAGAGGATAGTTAAGAGGGAGTTCGAGGTTGAATTCAGGTTACCCGGGATAAATGATATAATGGGGCAGCTCAGGGAGGGCTGGCACCTCTTCATATCCACACTTGCAATCAGCCTCTACACCACATCCAACAGGTTCATACTGGGACTACTCACGGGACCTGCTGTTGTGGGTTACTATGCGGTGGCCGAGGATATCACGAGGGCCCTTCAGGGTCTTGTTTCACCCGTAAGCCAGGCCATATACCCCTACTTTGCAAAGGTCCACAGTGAGGATAGGGAACGTGCCCGTGGAGAACTCAAAAAGATGCTCCTGGTAATGGGGGCTCTGACCTTCATTGTATCCCTGGTAATCGCATTACTCGCCCCCCTGATAGTCGGTATCCTTGCGGGTCCACGGTATGCTGATAGTGTGCACCTCCTCCAGATACTCGTCTTCATAATATTCGCGGTGGGGGTCAACAATATCCTGGGTATCCAGGGCCTTGTCTCATTCGGCTACAAGGAGAAGTTCACCTGGATAGTCCTGCTTGCAGGGGTGCTTCACCTGGGTCTTCTCGTGGGCCTTGTCTTTCTCATGGGATCAGCCGGGGCCGCCATCGCAGTTGTACTCACAGAAATTGTTATCGGGGTGATTGAATATATTATTCTGAGGAGGATGGGTATCCTATGAAGGAGCACGTTATAAATGTTATTAGGGGGACGCCGCTCTTCCCCTACATCAGAGCATACTATACAGTCTACAAGAGAACAGGTCTCAGCTCCCTCCTGAAAACCAGGATCATAGGGGGGAGTGGTGATATCCTTGAGAGGAGAACCCAGCAGTTGGAGGATTTATGCAGAAGGGCCCGGATAAACCCCCCTGAGGGGAGATTCCTCTACAGCATAGATACGACTCTGCATGTCATGGAGTACCCTGGTTACAGGCGGCTCGGGAACCTCACCCCCGACTATGGCTTCCTGCTTGAAAATGGGGTTGATGGAATCGAAAGGATGGTGAATGAAAAATTAATTGAGAACCCCACAGGATATGCCAGGGTACTCATGAGAACCCTCAGGGCAATTAGAGGCTACCTTGAAAGGTGCAGGGTTGAAGTTGACGTGGATGTGACATCCAGGGCCCCTGAAACCCTTGAGGATGCCATCCAGTTACTTTTAACCTGTAACTCCCTCCTCTGGATGTACGGCCACCCCCTGATTGGTCTTGGCATGCTTGACAGGACACTTGAGGGCTACCCATCCAGTGAGGACACCCACAGCATCATCGGTGACCTCATAAGGGCACTTTCACTTTACCCGGAATTCAAGAGCAACACCCTGCCCGGGGATACAGGGCAGGTCATAGTCCTTGGGGGTGAGTGCAATGACCTCACCCGGACCTTCCTGGAGGTCATGATGGAACTGGGCCTCCCAGACCCTAAGGTTGTGCTCCGGGTGGACAGAAATACACCTGAGGATGTATGGGAACTTGCACTTGGCTGTATTGAAAGGGGACTCGGTTATCCACTACTCGCAAATGATGAGGTTATTGTGGATGCCCTCAGAGAGTACTACGGTGATGATGCAGAGAACTATGGGACCTCAGCATGCTGGGAGCCCCTCATCCCTGGCAGATCCATGGATCAGAACAACCTTGCAAACCTGAACCTCCTCATACCCCTGGAGGAAGCCCTCAGATCTGGATGTGAGAGCTTCGATGAACTGCTTGAGGCCTACCGTTCTGCCCTCAGGGTGTACGTGGAGGGTGTTATCAGGGAGATTGAGGCACTGGAATTTGAGCCATCCCCTCCACTCTCACTCCTATTCCCTGAATGCATTGAAAGGTGCAGGGATATAGCCCATGGGGGTGCTGCCTACAGTTACAATGGTGTTCTGAGTGTGGGTATGGGGAACCTTGTCAACTCACTCATCAACATTAAGAGGCTCTGTTTTGATGAAAAAAGGATGACCCTTGATGACGTAATTGATGTGCTCGATGACAACTTCCGCTCCAGTGGGGCGCTCCGATCTGAACTGGAAAACCATGGACCTGTATACGGGATGGACGAACCCCTGGTGGTGGATCTGACAAACCGGATCATTGATATGATCCATGGTGAACTCCATGGAAGGTACAAGTTTGGACTCAGCTCCCCCTCATACATCTGGGAGGGGGAGGAGACAGGGGCCTCCTTTGATGGCAGGCGCGCCGGGGAGCCCCTGGGTGTCCACATATCCCCTGTGAAGCTCCTGGAGGGGATGTCCTATACCGGGATACTCAACTTCGCCTCCAGCCTTGACTACAGTAAGGCCTGCAATGGTGGCGTGGTGGACATGATGATCGACAGGAACTTCCTTGAACGTATAAGGGGCGAGTTCACCGGGCTCCTGAGGACAGGGCTGATGAAGGGTGTCATGCAGCTTCAGGTGAACGTCCTTGACCCCCAGGTGATCCTGGAGGCTGCGAGGGACCCTGAACTTCACCCTGACCTCATAGTGAGGGTCTGGGGATTCAGCGCCTACTTCAGGGACCTCCCTGAGGAGTACCGTGAACTCATAGTGAGGAGGGCCCTTGAATACTCAGAGCATGGGGGTTGGCATGGCTAGGCTGAGGGTGACAGGTGTTCAGTGTTTCAGTGTCCATGATGGACCCGGGATAAGGACCACGGTATTCCTGAAGGGCTGCAGCCTGAGGTGTCCCTGGTGCTGCAACCCCGAAAACATAAAACCCGAAAGGGAGGTCTACTTCAGGGCCTCGAGGTGCACAGGGTGCCTGGAATGTTTAAAGGGGTGTGAATTCCTTGAAAGACCCGAGGACATATTCAGGTACCCTGAACATCTGGAGTGCGCCGAGAACTGTCCATCAGGTGCCATGGGTGTCTATGGTGATGATCTATCATCGGAGGAACTTGCAGATCTCATCATGAGGGACCTTGACTACTATGAGGCGACGGGGGGTGGTGTGACCTTCTCGGGGGGTGAGCCACTCCTGCAGGCAGATGGTATCCTTGCGTTGCTTGAGAAACTTGGGGGTGTCCACGCGGCGGTTGAAACATCCCTCCATGCTCCACCTGAGAATCTGGGGGTTCTCCTGGACAGGGTGGACCTCTTCATCGTTGACGTCAAGATACTCACAGGGGACGCCGCCATTATAGGCGGGGATAGAGGGCTCTTCCAGAGGAACTTCAGGATGCTCTCAGGGTGTGATGTCATCCTCCGGTTTCCTGCTGTTAAACCATACACATTTAACCGGGAAAACATAGATAAGTTGATTGATTTCATGAGGGATAACAGTATAGATGAGATAGAGGTGCTCGGTGTCCATAGACTCGCCAAAGAAAAGTACAGAAGCCTCAACCTTGAAATGGGAGAGTTTGAGGCCCCAGATGATGCCGAGATAGGTGATTTGAGGAGTCTACTGGAAAATGAATCCATAAAAATGGTTTACATGAAGATCTGAGGGTTAGAGATGTTCGATTATATCATAGTGGGGGCAGGTCTTGCCGGTTCTGTTATGGCTGAGAGGATAGCCAGTGAACTCGATGAGAAGGTCCTGGTGATTGAGGAGAGAAACCACATCGCGGGTAACTGCTACGATGAAAGGGATGAGAACGGCATACTCGTCCACCGCTACGGCCCCCACATATTCCACACGGACCATGAGGACGTCTTCAGGTACCTCTCACGGTTCACAGAGTGGAGGGAGTACCAGCACCGTGTCCTTGGGTTCATCGACGGGGTGAAGGTTCCCCTGCCCTTCAACTTCAACAGCATGGAGAAGCTCTTCCCCCCCAGCCTCTTTCACCGTATTCAGGAGAAGCTCCTTGAACGCTACAAGTATGGATCAAGGGTCCCCATACTTGAACTTTCAGGGGATGATGACCCCGACGTGAGGTTCCTGGCGGACTACGTCTACAGGAAGGTATTCCTCCACTACACCATGAAGCAGTGGGGTTTAAGGCCAGAGGAGATCGACCCGGCAGTCACAGAGAGGGTCCCGGTGGTCCTATCCAGGGATGACAGGTACTTCCATGATAAGTACCAGGCTGTGCCCCGGGAGGGCTACACGCAGATGATAAGGAGGATGCTCAATCACAGGAACATAAAGCTCCTCTTAAATACGAAGCACAGTGAGGTCCTGGAGTTGAGGGATGATGGGTTCAACTTCATGGGGAGGGAGTTCCCTGGGAGGGTTATATTCACAGGTAAGATAGATGAACTCTTCAATTACACCTTTGGGAGGCTACCATACCGTTCACTTGACCTACACTTTGAGAGGCTGGATATGGAGTGGTTCCAGGAGGCTGCAACCGTGAACTACCCCAATGATTATGATTTTACAAGGATAACCGAATTCAAACACCTCCACCCCGTGAAAACCGATAGGACAGTTACACTCAGGGAGTACCCCTGCAGCCATGATGAAAGAAACGATCCCTACTACCCGGTATTCACAGAGGAATCCCAGAAGATGTACAGGGAGTACAGGGGACTTGCAGAGGATATCGGGGACCTCACACTCCTTGGTAGGCTTGCAGAGTACCGCTACTATGATATGGATGATGTGGTGAAGAGGGCACTTGATGTATTTGAAGGGGAGGTGAGGTGATGACCTCCAGGGATGCTGTTGATGATGTGAGGGTGGCTGCAGTTGTGGTGACCTATAACCGGAAGGAATTACTCATGGAATGTCTGGAGGCCCTCCTGAGGCAGACAAGACCCCTCCAGGCGATATACATCATAGACAATGCCTCCACCGATGGCACGCCTGAACTCCTCCACAGAGAAGGATACACCCCCAGCCTGGAGGGAGGAACAGTAACCCGAAAAAACCTCCACAATCAGGAGGAAATCAGGATCACCCACATAAGACTACCAGAAAACACCGGCGGAGCAGGAGGATTCCACGAGGGAGTTAAAAGAGCCTACCATGACGGATACGACTGGATCTGGCTAATGGACGACGATGCAGAACCACTACCAGATAGCCTTAAAATTTTGCTTCCTTATATTTCTAAAAAGGTTTCAGCTCTCTGTTCTGCGGTTGTAAAAATAAATGGAGAGATCGACCTGAATCAAAGAGGAAATAATAACACAAAATTTCCATCAAAGTACTTCCCTGTTCCAAAAGATAAATACCGCTCTAAATGCGTTAGAATAGATGTGGCTACATTTGTGGGTATTTTAATAAACTCTAAGAAGATTTCTGAAGTTGGTTTTCCCCGCAAGGAGTTCTTTATCCATCAGGACGACACGGAATATTCATTAAGACTTAGAAAGGTTGGAGACATTTTACTGGTTCCTTCTAGCATTTTCATTCATAAAGAATCCGGCCGTAAAACCGTGAAAAGAAAAATTTTTAATAAGAAATCCGAACGTACACCTTACGAAAATTTTTGGATTAGATACTATGGAATTCGCAACTCATTAATAGTATCAAGAACGTATTCATCCGGTTTTAATTTTTATTTTGAATACCTGAAGATGTTGATACTTATATGTCTTGGAATTCTGATTTTTGACGACAGAAAGTTAAAAAGAATAGAATTAATTATTACTGCATTTTTGGATGGTCTTAAAGAAAATTTTGACAATGAAAAAGCAAAAAAGATGCTTTATGCTGACAAATAAACCTTCAGTAGTTAAAAAGTCTTAAGGGATTTGTTGCTTAGCACCTAACAGATATTAGTGATCTTATGAACCAGATCCAGAGGATAGTGAAGAATATCGGTGTTACAGGGCTTGCACAGGTTTTAACTGCACTGATGTCCTTTTTACTGCTCATCTATCTTGCAAGATTCCTTGGGGAGGCTGATTTTGGGAAGTACAGCTTCGCATTTTCCCTTACCACACTCCTTGCCACACTAACAGACCTCGGGGTTAACCAGTTACTTGTAAGGGAAATAGCAAGGGATAAAGATATCTCAGAGGAGTACGTCAACAACGCCGTCATGATGAAAGTCCCGCTCGCCGCCATAACATTCACGGTTATAGTGGCTGTTTCCTGGGTTTTAAACCTTAGCACTGATGTGATGGTACTCCTGTATCTCTTTGGAGTCTACAGTGTCCTCCTCACAGTTTCAAACACATATGTATCTCTCTTCCAGGCCTGGGAGTAGATGGAGTATGTTGCCATCCTTCAGATCGTGGAAAGGGTATTTACAGTGGCCCTTGGCCTTGCTGTGCTCATTCTCGGCTATGGTGTCATCGCCGTTGCCTCTGTATATGCAGCTGCCGGGGTGCTGGATGTTGCTATTTCCGTTGCCATAACCTCAAAGAGGTTCCTGAAACCATCATTAAGTTTCAATCCTTCTCTTCAGAAGAAACTACTTGTTATGGGGCTCCCCTTCGGTCTTAACTCGCTCTTTGCAATGTTCTTCTTCAAGATAGACACCGTGCTTCTGGGTATCATGAAGGATGATGTGGCCGTTGGTATCTACAATGCGGCCTACAATCCACTGCTTAGTCTCAGTATGATCATCTCTGGGATTGTGGCTGCGGCGATCTACCCTGTGATGTCAAGGTACTTCACCTCTGATACTGATTCACTTGAGACCTTCACAATGGTATCCTGCAGGTACCTCTCTATCCTTGGTTTCCCTATAGCTGCAGGGTGCCTGGTGCTTGCTGATAGGTTCATAGAATTATTCTATGGTGGGGGGTACCTTGGAGCTATCCTGGCTTTCCAGATACTGGCCCTATTCATACCCATAAGGCTCGTGAGTACAGTCACAGGGACCCTCCTGACTTCAATCAACAGGCAGGGCTTCAGGATGTTTAGTGTGGGTCTGAGCGCCGTTCTGAATATAATACTCAACATTGCGCTCATACCAAGCTACAGTTACATCGGTGCAAGTGCTGCGACTGTTATCTCCGAGGTCTTCCTTTACCTTCTGTTCCTCTTCTATATCTGGCGCCACTACCGGGGTTTGAATGTGAGCAGCACCTTCACAAGGCCCGCCCTTGCATCCATCGTGATGGCCCTTGCAATTTATCCAGTACGGGATATGAGCCTGATAATAACAGTTGCGCTTGCATCATGCGTATACTTTGCTGTCCTTGCGGTTATAGGGGGCTTCAGGGATGAGGATCGGATGATTATAATGAATATTCTGGGGAGAGAATAATGAGGAATGCTACTGAAGTTGGAAATCTGTGTACAGGTTGCGGTACATGCACCGCATTATGCCCCACGCAGGCCCTTGAGATGCGTGTCAATGAGAAGAAAGGGGTTTATGAGCCAGTCCTAACAGGTGCGTGCAATGAGTGCGGAGTCTGTCTGAGGGTCTGCCTGGTCTTGGAGTGGATTTCAGAGAGCTCAACATGGAAATCTTTGGAGGGGAACCAGAGGATATTCTCCTCGGGAACTATGAGTCCTGCTATGTTGCACACTCAACTGATGAGAAGTTGAGTTATGACTCATCATCTGGGGGTATGGTGACGCAGGTCCTCCTCTACCTCCTGGAGGAGGTCCTCATAGATGGTGCCCTCGTAACCCGTATGAACCCCGAGAGACCCCTTGAACCTGAACCATTCATTGCAAGGACTCCTGAGGAGATAATTGAGGCCAGGGGGTCCAAGTACTGCCCTGTACCTGCAAATGTTGCCCTCAGGGAGATAATTGATGTCCCCGGGAGGTATGCTGTTGTTGGTCTCCCATGCCACATTCAGGGTGTTAGGAAGGCTGAACTCCTGAACAGAAAGCTTAGGGAGCGTATAATCTATCACCTTGGGATTGTCTGCAACCACACACCAAGTTTTAAGGCCACTGAGTTCCTGCTTGAGATGCTGGGGGTTGAACCGGGGGATGTTAAGGGAATAAGGTATCGTGGAGGGGGATGGCCTGGCGGCCTGCGGGTTGAGACAAGAAACGGCGAAATACTACTACTACCTGAGTACTGGGGATCCGGTTTCGGGCAGCTATTCATGCCAGCTAGGTGCCATATGTGCCCCGACCATATGGCAGAGTTATCAGACATGTCCTTTGCAGACCCATGGCTGAGGGAATTTGATGGAGAAACCCAGGGAAAAACTCTCATGGTCATAAGAAAGGACTCCGAAATACTTGATAAAATCAAAAAGGGTGGTCTTTGCGGGGTGGAACCAATGGAACCATCAAGAGTGCTACTATCACAGCTCTACAATATCTACATGAAAAAGAAGGTTAATATGATCAGTGAGAACATTTACAATGCTGAATTTCCACCCATAGATCCTCTGGACCGTTTAATCGCCATTCTAAGACCCAGAAATATTAAGATTCCCAGAAAGCTTATTTTGAAGTATTTCACATTTTATGCGATATTAGCATCCCTAAAGCCAGGCGAGACTTTATCAGGTGAGTCCAAGTGAATCACATAGTTCCTTTACAAGTTCACCGTTCCTCATAGCCCTCTTTTTTATCTCGGGTATTCTTCTTTTTAGGTGTTCAGTTATTTCCTTTCTGTTTTCCCAAGCATCGGATATTTTTTCCATTAATGCTTCCTCTGAAAGATCTTTAAAGTCAATATAATAGTTTTCAAGTCCGCAAAGTTTCATGAGACCTGGTGTTTTTATACTGTATGAGATTGCTATTGCAGGAACACAACTTGAAAGAGCCGCTATGTTTGCATGCATTCGCGCCCCCAAGAAAAGATCACAATTCGATATGACATATTTAAGTTCCTCAGAATTGTAATCCGCCTCCAAATTAAAAACTTTTTCCTTATTTTTTACTTTATCAAAAACCTTTCTGTTTATTACACGGTCGTCATTTATGCCCTCAATGGTCACATGAGCTACAAGTATAACATTAGCACCATAAGTCTCAATGACTTTATCAAGTATTGGCCATTAAAGCCACATAATCATCATAATTTCCGCCGCTCCATGTGGATATGGCATCGCTAATTGAGAAACCTATCAAATTTTTTCTCGTTAAAAACTCATTTAGAGTTGGATCATTAACTTCCTTTTTATCAAGAAGAAAGGCTGTGTCTGCAGTGAGGTAAATTGGTGGCCTAGTAACTCCAATTTCTTGGATATAGTTATAAGATATTTTGTCCCTTGTTGTAATAAGTGAAACTCTGTTGAGGATACTTTTAGCTATAAAAGTTGTCAATCTAGTTTTAAAAGGTCCAATAGATTCCGCAAATACAATTACAGGTTTTTTAAGTAATATGGCCATGAATAGACCGCAAAATTCTGTTAAAAAATTGAATATACCATAATCTTCAGAAAGAACATCTCCTCCTGTTGTAACGATTATATCTGTATTTTTAATAACATTTAAACCCTCATTCCATGTGAAAAGAAATCCAAATTCTTTGATATTTGACAAAAACGACCAGATAGCAACTGATAGAAATATAAGTGGTGTTTGTAGAGCTACAAATGACGGATATATAAGACCAATCCTCTTGTACGAATTAAACTCATAATCAGCTCTTGGAATAGCTAAAGGATTTATATAGGGTATAAAAAACGTAGATTCATCTAAGAATTTTGTTATAACACTGATTCGACTTAAAATTAAAGCTTCGGTTCCTCTATTTAATCTATCAGTGGGGCCCAGAATCACTATTTTCGACATTTTCAACCTCATTAAAACATTCTTTTACAAAGAACTATTCATTCAGATTATTGAAACTGTTCAGAACTTTTTCTAAATCTTCACGCATTTTTTTTAAACTAAACTCCTTTTCAGCCATTTTCCTTGAATTATTACCCATCTTCATCAAATCATCTTTTGAAAGAGATTTAAACTCATTTATTCCTCTCAAAAGGTTTTCAGGTTGATTATCCTCAACAACAATTCCACACTTATATTTCCTGACAAATTCTGCTGCATCCCCCACATCTGTTGTGAGTATAGGTTTTCCCATAGCAACGTATTCAGCAAATTTAGTGGGTGCAGCGACTTCAGCAGATTTATGAGATGGTCTTGGAAGAACCAATACATCACAAGCACCATAGTAATATTTAACCTTATTAAATTCAACTTTTGGTAGAAATAACGCATTATGATATCTTCTTTTATTTTTTGGGAATCCCACATATAAAAAGAAAACATTGTTATCATTTAAGAATTTGGTTGTTTTAATGAGATTATCAATACCTTGCCATCTGTCATCTGCTCCGATGTATCCAAATGTTAGTTTATCAACTATTCCCAGATTCATTTTCATATTTTTTATTTCTTGATTATCTAAGGGTTTGAAGAGATTTAAATCCGTGGCATTTGTTACGTAATGTAATTTTCTCCGTGGAATTCCCCTCTGCATCAGATCTTTAATCATTAAATGTGATACACAGATTATTACATCAGATACACTAAAACTCAATGAAGAAATGATTCTATAATAAATGGATCTCAGTAACCCTGGTTTTAATAAGTCCATTTCACTTATCAGATCCCCATGATTATCTAATAATATAGGAATCCCTTTTATCTTAGATAGAGAACATATGAACGCTGTTGGAGCCAGATTGCAGAATACTAAATCATATTTTTCCTTCGATATTTTAAGAAAATGTTTTAAATGAACACTTAAAGGTGATACTCTGATAACTGAATACTTAAACGAAGGTTCAAAAGTCAATTTCTGACGACTATAAAAACACAATTCAACTTCATGGCCTAATGAAAATAAAAGCTCCGCTTGTTTTTTTATTCTAAACCACAATGAGGAATCCTTATCAGGTGCTCCAATAATAACACTTAAGATTTTCATGGTACACATTCCATATGTTTGGTTACTTCTTATTTAGTGCTCTAAACCATTAAATAACATTTTGCAGGTTTAGCCACTGCTAGATCCTAACTTTACAGTATTCACTATAGGAAATTTTTAGATCCCCTAAAAAAGTAAATAATCATATCTAAAGGTTGATGTGATTCCTAAGGAGCCTTCTAATTAATTCTTTACAATCTCCGTGTAAAATATTAAATTTAAAAGTTTCTGCTAATTAATCTCAGTGCACTGTTTAATTGCAAATTTCAGAATATTGCTTACTCTTGCATTCGTTGCATAGTTCTCCATATGTTGGCTTTTGGTTAATTTCTTCATAATCATTTATTGGCCAGTTAGAACAATTTTTACAGAAATGCCAAGTATCACTCCCTTTTCGTCTACGGTATGTACGGTATGTCAACATTTTACCCCTCCTTTTTTGACTCCATAGGAACCACAGGATGGCTACATATACAATGCAGTTTATGTATAGGATTTAATATCTCACGATAAAAAATTTTACACTCAGTATAATATCATACTATGCTATACTATGCTAAGACTATACGTTGGAAATAATAAAATTAACAAACTCAGGATCCTCCTAAAATTAGTGTACCACCATTGTCATAAATCCTATCTTTATCTCCAATGAGATTTTTATAGTCCCCAATGGGTTCAACATTGTCCATTTTCAGTTTACCCCCAATGAATCTAGGTGGCCTTCCAGGTGAATCCAAGAACACGAGTCCCCTATTCACATTTGCCCACCTTAGATAAATGTAACCCTTCTCCCTCTTTGTTTCATTTGTGAAGAACTCTGTATTCAATTTTGGAGGGTTATAGAATCCCTGAAGTATCCTTGAGTAACCAAAGGTATCCGTGTTTACTGTGAAGTTTCCACCGTTACTTGAAAGCCATTTTGCAGCTGTCACCTCACTCGTAAAAATAAAGGTCTCATACCTCCTCTCACCTTCACTGTTATATGCATAGGAGTAGGGTATTCCTGCAAAGTGATAGTTGAGATAGCTGACACAGGAAAAGAGCAGAACGAGAACAAGAAGGATTATGGGTAATTTCAGCGATTGTCTTTTAAGTAAACTCACAAGTTCCTGGATACCCATTATAAAAAGAGGTGCGAGGATCACAAGCATCTGCGTGAATAATCTTGTACCCCCATAACCCTTTGATATGAACGGAAGTATTATAAATGATGCCAATAGACCCATTGAAATTAATATTACTGCTGTGTACTCCCTGTTTATATCATCCCTTCGATGGAATATAATGCTTAGGAAACCCACGGCTATAAGGAAGAATACTGTATCATGTATCATGACACTCATGAAGTTTGGAAGCTGTGCTATACCAATCCCCACTACTGACTGCTCTGCGTTGTTTCTCATATCCGCGGCGAAGAAATCTGCCATACTTGAAAAAGTTGTCTTGAAGAATTTAACCGCATCATCGAATGGAGCCCCTGTTGCCTGTGCATACCATGCAAAGACAACCACAAAGAATAGTACAGCCACTGAGACACCGAAGAAGTAACTCCTTTTTGGTCTCCCAATCGAGAACCTTTTAATGAGCCATGCGACGGGTGGGATGAGAATAGTGAGGATTGCAAAAACATATGCTGTTGTGTAATGGGAGAGAACCGTTGAAACCATGAAGATTATAAAAAGGATCTTCTTATCTCTCCTCCGCAAACTTGAAGTTAAAACCATTATCGCCAGGGAGAAAAACACGAGGGCGATGAGCTGTCTGCACCAGCCGAGAATATATATAAATGAGAACTGGAATATGAAAAGGAGGGCTGCGTAGAAAGCCATTGTCCTATCCTTCAGTATCCTTTCACTTATAAGGTAAACTGCGAGTGGCATTATCGCCCCAATGAATCCATAATATAATTTAAAGATGTAGACCGCAGGCACATCAAGAATCAACCGGTATATCGCAGGAAGTATCGTGATGCTGAGGCAGGCATTGTATGCATTGTTAATTGCACCTGAAACGCTCCAGTACCCATTCATGATTACCGTGCGGAAAAGGTAATATTCTGTATGGATATCCCTACCTATTAGGTAATTTGAGGGAAGCCCATTCATTATGAGAAGTGAAAGACCGATATTGAAGAGAGCCATTGGGTATGCTGAGTGATGTAGCCGCTCCCCAAGCAGTGTTAGGATTATCAGGTAAATGGGTATTATGAGAAGGACACCCAGAAGAACCGTGTTAATGTGATAGGTGTTCATTAAATAGGAGCCAATAACCGTCAGGACTGGAAAAACTAATGAGAGCATGACAGGAGAAAAAAGAGTGTTCCCAGAATTAAATTTATGCGCCTCAGATGGTTCTGATCTCAGGTAGTATCCTGTTAAGAGTATAAAAATAAGGATGTTCAGTGCAACAAGCACGGGTCCAATGGTTATTGGTTTTGAAATAATGGGGTAGGTGGAATTAAGTAAGAATCCTGTGAATATTAGAAGGGAAATACTGAGTCCTGCCGATAGTAGAGATTTTTCAAGTAATTCGAGATCAAGTCGCATGATCTTTACAAGTAGATAGCCAGGGACAATATTAAAGAATATAAACGGTATGGACTGTCTTAGGACTGGGATGTCCATTAGGATAGTTATATCCACGAGCGCCAGTAATATCAGCAGGTAAAATATATCCTTTCTCATTTTAAACATCTACCCTACTCATGAAGTTAAAGATCATCTTTTTGAAGAAGGTCTTTATAAATACTGATTAACCTTTCTAACGTAACCTCTATCTGGTATTGTTTACAGGATTCATAAGCCCCACGCTCAAGTCCCTCAAGGATTGATGGATCTTCTGCAATTTTATTTATTAAGCTTGTAAGTTCACTGACATTACCCGCTTCAAAGAGAACCCCATTATAACCATCAGTTACGAGTTCGGGTATTCCCCCTATCCTGCTTGCAATTACAGGTGTCGAGTTCATAAAGCTTTCATAAATCACTAGTGGAGAGTTATCATAGCATATTGAGGGCAAAACCGTCACATTGGCCCTTCGGTAAATAGCAGCAAGGGCCTTGCCAGATAAAAAGCCATGAAATATTATCCTCCAATCGTCCTTCGCCATTTTTTTAAGTTCTTCCTCTATTGGACCTCTCCCAACAATATGCAGTCTCAGATTATCGGCATCAATATCCCTGAAGCTTTTTATAAGAATATTTGGTCCCTTATGCCTTGACAATGATCCCACGAAAAGAATATCAATTGTGTCGTAATTTTTTTTAATTTTACAATAAGTTTCCTGTTCTATTGAATTTCGAAGGACTAATTTAGGAACCTCATTGAAAAAACCATTTGAACTCAGTTTTTCAAGTACAAATTTGGAAGGGGATGTGAAGACTTCGACTTTTCCATTTACCAAAAATCTTTGTAGTCTTTTATATAATTCGCAAATAAATGGAGGATTTTCACAGATCATTTCTTTTGAATTTAGAAGAGTGGAACGTACACAAAGAAGAGAGAAATCATGTGCTGTGAAAATTAAAGGTATTTTGAGGTCCTTAACAGCTTTAAAAGGAGCTGCTGAAAGACCCTTATAGTTATGTATGTGTACGATATTAGGTCTTTCTTCTTCTAGGATCTTCCTTATTTTTCTATATGAATCCACATTAAACAAATCTAAAATATGATAGATTATTTTTTGATAAATTGGTTTTTCAGAGGCTTCATAGGCACACGAAACATTGAAAGGGGATATCCTATAAACTCTCACATTATTTATATCTTCAGTAATTTCCTCTTTTGATTGTGATGGTGTTATAACAAAAACATCATAGCCTCTTTCAGCAAGTTTTTCGGCTATTTTACCAACATAAATTTCGGCTCCTCCCTTTATGTATGGCTTATAAAATCTACTGATGAAACATATCCTCATGATGTATCCTCCTTTAAAATAGTTAATATAAGCGGAGAGATGTCCATCAAATCCATTTCTTCAGAAATAGACTTTAAATTTGTATTGTAGACAAATAAAACTGGAGTTTCAGCCCTATGATTACCTGAGTGAAGTTTATGAGAGGAACTTTCTGAAAATATTTCCTCATCCACATCCCATCCAACTCCCCATTCATCAACAAGTTTAAAAAGTATTTCAGGGTATTTTTCAAGGTGATCCCCCTCATATACATCTTCCCTTCTAGCGGCCCATTCAACCAATTTTTTTCCTTTGGGATCTTTTATCGATAATAAAAGATCAATTAACTCTTCTCTTAGGGAATCATAAGAATCAATGACCTCTTTATTTATTCTGATTCCAGCATAACTGTAGGATTTTATACCTCCCGATGGGTCGGAAAGATAAGCCAAACTCAGAGAGCCATCAATGAGAGTTGTATTAACATAATACCTCATTGCCCTAGGGAATAATCTTAAAAACAGAGAAGCCAGCTTACCGACTGACCTGTGTTCGTCCACCACAGATAAGATAGTCTTTTTAATTTTATTTATAAGGTTACTTTTAATATCCTTTTCATCTGCTAACTTTAGAAATCCTTTTCTTCTTAAAATTTCGTTGATATTGACAACTTTAACAGGTCGCATAGCATGTCCATGATCACTTAGAACAATCAAAGCTGTTTCATCGTCTAAATTATCCATTAAAGGGCCTATAACATTCCTATCATAAAACATGTAAAAATCTAGGATAACATTTTCATATGAATTACCTTCTTCATAATAAGGGTCATCTTTATCACAGTACATCCAAAAAAGATGTTGAATATTATCTAATGAAGATGAATAATAAAAATAGAGATCCCAATCAATGTCATTGAAAAGCTGGAGAGCCACTTTCATCTCATTTAAGATAACTTTCTTTGTTGGTTCAATTATATCCCCAATATTCACCGGGTATGAAGTAAGTGGTTTAAGACCTTTAAGATCATAATTAGAAACTAGCTCCTCTGGCCAGCATTGGATATCGAAATCCTTTATATCAACCTCAGTTGTACGCCCAATCATGATACCATTAACTTCCCAAACCGGGTAGCCCATGTGAGGAAATAATACGCACACTCGTTTGCCAATACGCCCAGCAACATCCCAAAAAGTCCTTCCTGAAATGTCATTTCCAATATAACTTCCATATTTTATCTCATTAAAAGGATCTCTGAAGGATATAATTCCATGTTGGGCAGGATTCTTTCCAGTATAGATGGATGCCCATGCAGTAGGTGAATCAGGAGGAAATACTGATTTAAGTCTTATATTAGGCGAATTTTCTTTCAAAATTCTGAAATTAGGTAAAAATTCCTCAAATTTATTTAACAACTCCCTGTCTAAACCATCAATGCCTATTACGACAACTTTCATCCAAGCACATCCTTAAAAACTATATCTTCAATAAACAACTTATTTCTTTCAAGTTTATCGTTGCCATCGACCCTTATCATCTTGTATTGATCCGCTACAAAATCATAAAGACCAATTCTCTCTTGAAGATATTCTAAGGAGGGAGTATCATCTTTCCGCTTAAAAGCAACATTTGCAGAAACCTCTACATAAAAACATAAATCAGGTACGGATAAAAACCTTAAAAACATGTCAATTTTATCCTTAAGATCATTATAAGAATAATCCATGTCGACAGCTAAGTCAGTTACTATCGTATCAAAGATATACCTATCACATAAAACGTTTCTTCCGAAGAGCAAAGGTATTTTAACTTTCCATAGTAGCTGCATTATATAATCGAATAGCATTATAAGGTAATAAATCTTAAAAAGGTATTTATGTTTTGAAATTTTTTTCTTTTTTGTGTTTGAATAATCCCTATAGTCCGTAAAAATGTCCTTTTTTCTTAGGAATAACCTGCGACCAATAATTATAAATGGCCTCAGAATAATAGGTTCTAGCCTTCCATACACATAACTGCAATCAATACCCTTTTCCCTTAATGAATTGACCAGATGTTTTGTATAGGTAGTTTTTCCAGACCCATCAACACCGCTGAATGTAATTAAAATTCCACTAGACCTTTTTGTAGGCATCCAAGAGTCTCCTAGAAATATTTATCCATGAGTAATCCTTAACTTTATCATGTGTTTTGATAGTGAGATCCTGGTCTTTAACAAATTCAACAGCATCTACTAATTCACGAACATTTCTAACAAATATCAAACCATCACCCTCATCAAAAACTCTACTAAGACCTCCAAAATTTGTCGTTATTACAGGAAGGTTGCACGCCATTGCCTCAATTACTGAAAGAGGCATATCAATACAGTCCGCTTCGCTTTTTCCAACGATATTTTCCCTATAAACAACAGGAAAAACATAGCAATCCGCAAGGGCATATATGTTCTCTATATCCTCAAAATACCTGTTCCATATTATACATCCTACGTCCTTTAATTCCCGTAACAATTTTTTATCGGAACCCTGTGATACTGCCCCTACAATTAAAACTTGGACATTTTCAATACTCTGTATATTAGAAAGCCATTTAAGGTTTCTGCCATTTTTTATAGAACCAACATGGAGAACTAAAAAGACTTCTGGTTTTAAATTGAACTTTCTTCTTAAACGAATCTTATGTGTTCTAACAGAGGGATTAAATCTACTCATATCAACTCCCACAACGGGTAAGAAAACCGTGTTGAAATCTAGATTTCTGAATCTTTCTTCTGTTAGAGATGCTTGAGCAATTAAAATGGTAGGTTTGAAAAGTTTAATAAATCTTAGTGAGATTGCTGAAAAAGTTGGTCTCATAATAGAAATAATCGACTTTGAACCCACAGCCATGCTCACAAGTTTCAGTATCACAAAACTTAGAAGGGACGAACCGCTTACATAATGTACAACTGATGGTCTGAAATTTATGAGATCCGTCCAGAATTTGAAGGAAAGGATATCTCGTGGATTAAGTATTAAGACCTCATTTTCCCTAGAGAGATGTTCATATAAATAGAAAGCCGTTTTTCGCATCGCCTCATCAAGTTCGACGTCAAATTCACCAAGTAAACATATCCTCATGAGATTACCTCTTTAAAGACTCTCTCCGTCATTCTTGCTGATTTATCCCATGTGTAATTTTTCATTACCATTTTTCTACCATTTGATCCCATCTTAGCGGCAAGTTCCTCATTATCGAGGAGTCTGGTTATTGCATTCGCCAGCGCCACCGGATCTCCAGGAGGTACAAGAATGCCCGTTTCACCATCTCTTACAACATACTTTATTCCGCCGACCTCTGAACCTATAACAGGTGTGCCACAAGCATTCGCCTCAATTAGGACCATTCCAAAACCTTCAGCCACGCTGATTGTTGGAAGAACAAGAAGTGATGAGAGTCTGTACAGTTCAATGAGTGACTCTTCATTTATAAAGCCTGTGAATATTGTTCTATCACCGATTCCAAGTGATTCAGCAATCTTCTTATATTCTGGAATCATGTCACCTGTACCTGCAAGTATCAGGTATGTTTCATCTGATTCAATTCTGCTGAAGGCCTTTAAGAGGATTTCAACCCCCTTATGTGTGTGTCCCCGATTCATTGAACCGACAAATAGTATAGACTTTGATTCCTTATTTAATCCATATTCAATCATTGCACTGCCTTCGGAGGGACTGTAAAGTTCAGGGTCAACGCCTGGAGGGATCAACACTAATTTTTTGGAAAATTCTTTCATTATATCTGATTCATTATAAACGTATGGTGATGGAGTTATTATCCTATCAGCAGCCCTTAGGGTGATCTGGAGGAGGGTGTGATTATAAAGAGATGAAATCAAACTCAAAGGCCCTCTATTTTTAACCACGTCATTATGGTAAGTTAGAACAAAGGGGACTCCTGCCCTCTTACTTACAATTGCAGACATGTCTGCGTAAAATGGTACCGGCATGTGCGCATTTATGATATCAAAGTTTTCTTCCTTAAGAATTCGTGAAATAAAATGTACTAGATGAATGTCTAGAGGCGTGTTTGAAAGAAAATTTTTGGTTTTAAGCCTCCTGACCATTATGCCATCCAGTATTTCTTCCTTAACACCACCTGTACCCGTGGTGATTACGTTTACATCATGACCCCTCTCCAGAAGTTTCAGTGATATATTGTAGGTGTAATGTTCAACCTCCCCTGTTTTTGGAGGAAAATATGGTGTTACGATGAGTAGTTTCATGAAATCACCGCACTACTGAACTATAAATTGATATGAGTTTTTCCACATTCTCTGACCAGCTAAACTTCTCAGCATGTTTTCTTGCGTTCTGTGACATTTCATTTAGTATATCCCTGTTTTCTTTAAGAAATCTTATCTTTTCAACCATCTCACTGGTATTATCAACTACATATCCATTTAGACCGTCACATATAAGATCAGCGTGTCCTCCACTATCCTTCACAATAACAGGAAGTCCAGAAGCTAGGGCCTCAAGCATTACTAATGGGGAAGATGCTTCACCCTTTCTCGAAGGGAATATAAGAACATCTGCACTCCCATAGTATTCTCTTAATCTCTTTTTATTTGAGATAATTCCAGTAAGGATTACATTTTCAATTTTATCCCTTTTTAGCGTTTCCTTAATTTCATCCATCTTAGGACCATCACCTAAACAGATAAAAATTGCTTCATCTCTCAGATTTTTCGCAACATCGATAACAATATCTATACCCTTCTTATAGGTGAATCTGCCAACGAATAAAACTTTAAATTTTTTATCAGATTTTTTATTATTATGATTTTGAATAAATTTTTCAATTTCTACAGCATTTGAAACCACTATGGAGTTCCTAGCAAACCTTTTAGAAATATAATTCTTTATTTCTTCTCCTACTGAAAGTATTACATCCACATTTTTCACGACATAATATGAAAGCATTTCATTAATGCTAAACAGCATTCTATAAAGCGATTTTTCATATTCAATAAAACCAACATGTACTGTTAAAACAACTGGTTTACCCAATTTTTTCGCGATCTTAGTGGCAAAAAGGGAACTCACATAATACCTATCATGGACATGGACAACATCAGCTTCCTGAATAAATTTTTTTAAAATTTTTTTGAGCTCAAATAAATT
This sequence comes from Methanothermobacter sp. K4, assembly GCF_022014235.1. Lineage (NCBI taxonomy): Archaea > Methanobacteriati > Methanobacteriota > Methanobacteria > Methanobacteriales > Methanobacteriaceae > Methanothermobacter > Methanothermobacter sp. K4. The sequence goes on along the minus strand of NZ_JAKLTD010000003.1, from coordinate 271,408 downwards.
AAAAAGTGGCTGGGGTATATCAAAGTTACGATATAAAAAATCACTTGCAGAGACCCTATAAACAGTTATGCCACCGTAGTTCTCTATTTTTTTCAACTTTGTCTGGTTACCAATGTTGCTTGTAATTACAGTGACATCATGACCCCTCTTAACAAGTCCCTTGGCCTGTTGAAACGCTACCTCCTCAAGACCACCTATGAAAGGATAAAAATGATGAGCAATGATCACTATTTTCATCGAAACACCATTATCTTAACCTCTCAAAGATGAGCGTCTTGAAGATTCTGAAACCATCAGGGAGGGATGAAAGCTTGGGTTCATCGGACCTCCTCCTGTAGGAAATGGGGACCTCGACCATCCTGAGGTCTGACCTTGCAAGTTTTGAGAACATCTCCGCCTCCAGTTCGAATCCAGGATACTTCAATCCCCTCTCTAGGAGGTAATCTATGGCCCTCCTCCTGAAGGCCCAGTGCCCGGTGCAGACATCACTCACCGGGTTGTACAGGATGGTGGCTGTGAAGCTCAGTATATGGTTCCCGATCCTGTTGAGACTGGATATTGCACCATCCTCCATTTCCCCCCTCAGTCTTGAACCGAGGACCACATCAGCACCCCTATCCTTAAGCACATCTATCAGGAGTGCTGAATCCTCAGGAGAGTATGTGCAGTCGGCGTCCATCATAATGGCATACTCCGTCCTCACATTCCTGAAGGCTGCGAGCATGGCATTCGTCTTCCCCTGCCTCCCCTCAAAGATGACCCTGACACCACGTGATGCTGCAATCTCAGCAGTCCTGTCAGAGGAGTTGTTATCAACCACGATGATCTCAGCGTCAGGGTAGAGCATCATTATCCTGTCAAGGAGTTCCCCAATGGATCCCTCCTCATTGTAGGCAGGTATCATGAAGGTTACATCATCCAGTTAGGACACCCCACATGGCAGTAATACTGATATCAACATTGCAACACCATTCCTATAAGTGTGAATGATTTTTCTATAATATGACCTTTTCCATTATAAAAAGGTTTCCGTTTAAGGAATTCACCCACCTTTATATGGGGCGCCATTCAAAATTGTAATGGGGGGATAATATTGAAAAGATTTTTTCCAGTAATCCTTGGCCTGATTTTTATCATTGCATGCAGTCCATCCCATGCAGTGGATAACAACACAGACTGCAACGGGACACCCGACCACCTGAACCGCTCATACTACCTGGACAGTTACCAGGAACTCCTCAAAGGGGCAGTTAAAAATAATACGAGGATAAGGAACCACCTTTATACGCGGTACACATCCACAGGTGATAGAAGGTACTATCAGGCATACATAGATGCAGGATATGCCGTTAAACTCTTCTTAGGGATCAAAGGTAAGCGGGCCCTGAGGAGTGATGAGAAGATCATCGAGATCAAGACCATACAGGCCAATAACGCCTACTACTCCAGGAAACTTTCACCATCAGAGACAACAGTAACTGTATTCAACAGCAAAGCCTGTCAGTTCAGGAACATGCCAGTACCGGAGTTCAGGAGCAACCTGCCATTTGTCTACTACAAGAACAGGGGATGGCATATTTACCCTGTAACAACATCCAACCTTGCAGGTGGCTGCAGGAACACCTCTGACTTCCTTGAAGTGCTGGATGAGCAGAAACTCACGGTAACCTTCAGGACATACAGGGGCATGCGCTACGCTGTATTCCCCATGTACTTCGACTACCATGGATCAGGTACCGGCTGGCTTGACAGCTTCGCCCAGGGAAACCTTGCAGGCCACTACGCCAGGGCATACAACCTCACAGGTAACAGGGGGTACCTTGACATCTCAAATTCCCTCATAAACAGTTTTCATGCCCCAACCGGCCTTGTAAAACCCACGAAATACGGTAACTTCTACCTCCACTACAACTTCATGAGGGAACACTACATCCTCAACGCACACCTCATCTGCACACTTGGACTCCACACCGCCTACAGTTACACCGGGAACTCAAGAGCGCTTAACCTCTTCCGAACTGGCGTTTCAACCTTCAGGAGGATGAACTGGATTTTCGACAGTGGGCGATGGACATATTATGCTGTGAGCGGCAGGTACTACAGGCCGGCATGGTTAGCCAGTGAGAGCTACCACAGACTCCACGTACAGCTTGCAAACAGGGCCTGGAAAGCAACAGGGGACAGCTACTACCGCAGCATTGCCTTAAGGTGGAACAGTTACCTCAAAAGGAAGGGACTCAGACCCGAGAGGATCTGATCTGATACAGAGGAAACACTGCCTATAACCTCATGAGGAACTCCTTCAGCCTCCTCTGCAGAGTCAGGTGATGGTGTTGAGAACCCCCGGAGGTCCACACCACGGGGACCCTGTGCTTTTTCATTATGGCCCCCATTGTGGTGTAGTATTCAGGGGACATGGAGTAACCCGGTGACCTGTGGTGGGCCTTCAGAGGGACCGCTTAGATCACCATTCTCTTTAAGGGTGAGGCGCTGGTCAACCGCGTATAGGTGCCAGTGGCTGCATTTCCACTCATCAGGGATGCCTCAGCCGCGGATCTGAACCCAGTATGGTGTTATCAGGGAGTATGAACTCATTCTGTGATAAGGATGAAATGTAGGAAACACTTCAAGTTTATCAAGAGTATGAACTCATAAATAATCCCCTTCATGGAGACCCCTGAGGGTTTCTCTATTAGGCACATCCCACTGATATCATCCAGTAAAAGTACTGGTTCCAGTAAAATAAAAATAAATTGTTTTTTCAGGCAGGAAACCTGCCCCGTGTTGCGTTGGCTATCCTCACAAGTGCAAGCATCACCGGGACCTCCACCAGGACCCCAACAACCGTGGCGAGGGCCGCCCCTGACTGTAAACCGAAGAGTGATATGGCCACCGCCACCGCCAGTTCAAAGAAGTTGCTTGCACCTATGAGGGCTGCGGGTGCAGCCACCGCATGCCTCAGCCTCCATAGGCGGGCCCAGAGGTAGGCCACCGTGAAGATCAGGAAGGTCTGTATTATGAGGGGAACAGCGATTAAACCTATGTGGAGGGGGTTCTCAATTATGACCATCCCCTGGAATGAGAATATTATGATGAGGGTTAGGAGGAGTCCGATGACCGTTATGTTCTCGAATTTCCCCAGGAACTCCTGGAAGTACTCGGGTCCCCTTGAGGTGATGAGCCTCCTCCTTGTGAGGTACCCTGCAAGTAGCGGTACCACCACGAAGAGCACCACAGAGAGTATGAGGGTGTCGTAGGGTACCTGGATGTTACCTATACCCAGGAGGAAGGCCACTATGGGGGCGTAGGCGAAGAGGAGTATTATGTCGTTCACCGCCACCTGCACCAGCGTGTAGGCCGGGTCACCCCGTGTGAGGCTGCTCCAGACGAAGACCATGGCTGTGCATGGTGCCGCCCCGAGTAGTACCGCCCCTGCAAGGTACTCCCTCCCGAGTTCAGGCGGTATAAGATTTGAGAAAACTCCGAGGAGGAAGAATGATGCCACGATATACATGGTGAATGGCTTTATGAGCCAGTTGGTCCCGCAGGTAACAGTGAGCCCCCTGATTTCCCTGGTGGCGCGTATTATGCTTGAGAAGTCTATCCTGAGCATCATGGGGTATATCATTAGCCATATCAGTACCGCCACCGGGAGGGATACCTGGGCGTACTGTAACCTGTTGAGGAGGGCCGGGAAGGCGGGTATGAACTGTCCGATCCCAACCCCTGTGATTATGCAGAGTATCACCCAGACTGTGAGGTACCTTTCGAATATTCCCATCTCTTCACTTTCCATGACATCACCGGTTACACATCAGTAAATTCAGATATGTTGATTTATTATTAGTAGTTTCCCCTCAACCGGAAAGGTTTTTATGAAGTAAAAAACATGAATGTAATTATTAAGTGTTCATGGTGGTAAATTTGAGACTCAATGTGAATAGAAATGGTGAACCACTGCTGAAGTGGCTGAACAGTAAGCTGAATGTTTTAAGCTCCGTATTCGGGATACTTGTGGGTGCAGTTGCAGGGACACTCACCGCGTTACTCCTTGGCGGTGTCCTCATGGACGGATTCATGGACCCCATATTCTTTGTATTCATTGTAGCCTTCGTCTTCCTCTTTGTGGAATCCTTCGTTGCAGGCCTGGGGGCTGAAACCTACAGTGAATCCCTGGTGAACTCAGGGTTCCTGGTACTCATCTACCTGACCATCGGTATGGTGGGGCTCATGGCAACAACCACTGGTGGCATGATGGCCCTCTCAGCCATCTCACAGGTATTCCCTGACACCGGTGGGGACATGACAGGTGCAGCGGAACCCATGGGACTGGCACCTGAACCCACCTACGCACCAGCCGATTACCTCCAGCTCATATCAGGGATACTCATGGTCATTTCACTGATACTTGCAGCATTCGTGGGGGGCCTCCTGGCGGTCTACATCAGAAGAAGGTTAAATACGGGGTGTAGCACCCCATAAACTATTAATCTGGAGGTTTGCACAGCAAATTAAGCAATAAACTTTTTTCTTCCATTAAGTAACCCTCCGTGAAGGGAAAACATTCAGAACCATTAAATCCGGGAAAAATCAGTCCCCGTACCTTCTGAGCCTCCCTATAAAGAGCCTTGCCCAGAGGTAGGCTATGAGGCTTCCCCCGATGTCACCTGCAACCACACCCCACCAGACTCCAACCTCACCGAATCCCAGGGTCACACCCAGGAGGTAGGCGAATACAGCAACAAGGAGGACCTGCCTTATAACCGAGAGTGTGAGGGACGTGAGCCCCCTCCCGGCCCCCTGGAAGATGGAACCTGACATTATACCCGGTGGGAGGAAGAGGTAGAAGAGGCAGATGACCCTCAGGAACCAGGTTATCCTGGGTGCCAGGTCCGCGGATGCCTGGGAGTACGAGAATACCCATGAGATCCAGGGGGCAAGTATGAAGGTCAGGAGGGCGGTGGCAGCGGCTATCATAAGCCCCAGCCTTATGGAGTACCCGTGGACCACCTCAAGGTTTCTGAAGTTCCTTGAACCATAGGCAACCCCCGATACACTCACAAGGGCAGTTGCAACCGATATCACCGGGACGATTGCCAGCATGACTATCCTCCACCCCGCTGAATACACTGCAACTGCACTGGTACCTCCGACGGCTGTGAGTATCCCGTTGAGTACCGCGGTTACCAGGGACATGACAAAGAACTCTGCACTCGCAGGTACCGTCACTGAGAGTATTGAGAGGGCAACCCCACGGTCGGGTCTGAAGTGTTTCATCCCTATGGAGGTGTAGGTTCCGCCCCCAAGGAACCAGTAAAGTACAACGAGTGAGACCGCAAGCTGGGATATCACCGTGGCCCAGGCCGCCCCGGCTATACCCCACCCTGCCGTGTATATGAGGAGGGGGTCAAGGACCATGTTGAGGACCGCTGAGAGGCCCATGGCATACATTGGCCTCTTTGCATCACCCTCGGATCTTAGTATCCCGTAGGCTGCCCCTGTGAAGAGTGTGAATATGGTACCTGCAAAGACCACGCTACCATACTGGAATGCCGGCTTCAGTGCATCACCTGCCCCCAGGGAGAGGAGTATGTCGCCGAGTAGAAGTTCAAGGATCACTGTGATTACAACTGAAACCGCAGCTGTTATTATAATCGTGTGGGTTGCGCTGTTATTCACGCCCTCAGCGTCACCTGCGCCCAGGTACCTTGAAACCGATGATGCCGCCCCGGCCCCGAGGCCATTGGATAGCCCAACGAGTACCATGTAGAGGGGTGTCACGAACCCTATGGCTGCGAGTGCCTCACCACCCAGGCCAGCCACCCATATGGCATCCACCAGGTTGTAGATGGATGTGAGCAGCATCGCGATTATCATTGGCCCTGAGAGTTTCAGGAGGGCCCTCTTCGGGTCCCCCCTCATTATCTTAACACCCTCTGTCATCTTCCACACACCTTATCCTCATTGCCTCCTCTGCCAGTCTCCTGCAGATCTCCATAAGTGTCTTCCGCTCCTCATCTGTGAGGTTTTCAAAGAGGAGGTCTGTCCACCTATCCTCAACCTCCCTTATCAGGGGTATCAGTTCCTCCCCGTGAGCTGTGAGGCTCAGCATATACCTCCTCCGGTTTTGGGGGTCCTGTTTTCTCATGATGAGTCCCTTCTCCTCCAGGCGCCTTGTGATCCTGGCTATGGTCCCCTTGTCCACCTGGAAGAACCATGAGAGTTCATCCTGGGTAACCCCTGGTTGCCTGTGGATCCTGAAGAGGCAGGCAACCTGGGCGTCTGTGAGTTTAAGGTGGGATAACTCCCTTGCCACGAATACACGGTGGCTCCTGAGTATGATTGATAGGAGCCCCCTGAATGGTATGTCACTGTCGATCATCATGTCCTCCTCAATGTTCCGGTGCTGAAGTTATCTGGATAACACCATATAAATGTTGTCATTGCAACTGTTGCACCTGCAACATAAATATATATTAAGCCATCAATTCATATCAAATAATGCAGAAATAGTTATCTGTGAACTGCAGGTGAGATGGGATGGCCTCAGTTAAACTTGAGCTTCCAGTAAAGATTGAAAAAGAGGGAAACCTGTTCGTGGCGATATGTGAGCCCTTTAACATAGCCAGTCAGGGCATCAGCAAAGAAATTGCTCTTGAGAACATCCGGGAGGCGCTTGAACTCTTCCTTAGCGACGAGGATGTTCTTGAAATGTATCAAGACCTTATAAGCAGTTACACTGTACCTGAAAAAGAGGAACATGTGAGCGTTAAGATAGATGGCTGGCAAAAAAGGAAAACTATCAGGAGTGAAGCTCTGTAAGATCCTCCAGAAAGAGGGATTTACGTATTCTGGAGGAAAGGGTAGTCATGTGAAACTCAAAAAGATAGATGAAAATGGGAAGAAACTCATTGTGATCATACCTCTTCATGATGAAATTGCCCCCGGAACCCTGAAATCAATTCTTAAACAGGCTAAGCTCACATATCCAGTTCATGAAGCTCATGAATTCCAGAAAAAGAACATGAATGTCTATTTCTCAGAGCCATGAAAAACCTGAATCCTGAAGCCCTCCACCTCAACCGGTGTACTGGCCTCAAGCAGCCCCAGGAGCTCATCCGGTCTGTAGAGGAGGCTGTACTTTATATGGGCCGCCACATCCTCCGGGAGGTGCTCTATGAACTTGTTCTTAACCATCCTGTCAAGGCTGTCATGGAGCCTGAGGGGGAAGTCCTCCTCAGAGATGATGGATGGGATCTCATTCAGAGTAGATACCACGTCATCGTAGTCGACCTTTGCCCTGAAGCGCGCCGCAAAGGCATCATCCCTGACACGGTATGCATCATGCTCCATCCTGAATATATCTGAGATCAGGCCGTTAACCCTCTCCCCTCCAAAGGTGTGGATCTCCACATCCGACCCGACACTCACAGGGATAACATCCCTGGTTAAACCTGCGGCAGAGGCCCTGGCCATCTCAGATAGGACCCTCTCCCTTGATGCATCATCGAGCCACATGAGGAGGTCCCGGTTGAAGTTTCCAAGGATGATGTCATAGGCGTGCCTTGCAACCTCAAAGCTCACCGGGGCACCGCCCCCACTCCAGTCAGGTATATTCGCCTTCCTGGAGCAGGGCTTAACCTTAACGATGAATCTTTCATGGTCGATCTCCTTCACAATCCAGTTTTCACCACCAAGCACGAAGCCCCTCCCCTCCTCAAGGTATTTTACAGCGAAGAATGCGTCAAGTGTTCCTATGATCTTCGTGCCGTGCTTAACAGTGAACTCATAGGTTGGGTAGAACACAGAGTAGAACTCCAGGAAGTTCATCTTACCGAAGACCTTCTCAAAGTTGAAGCCATGGTAGAGGTAGGTCCCGTGTTTCCTTATAAAATCATTCTCACCCATGAAGTCAAGAAGGTGCCTGAAGTCCCCTGAATTTATATCAGAGAATACATGGGCCCTCCCCAGGCCCCTGTATATCTCGGCGGGCCCCGGTTTTTCAATCTCAAACACAGAGCTGAGGATCTGGTGGAAGTATATGTCAAGGGGCCTTCTGGGTATCCTGAGCATCTCCAGTTTACCTGAAAGTGCCAGTGAGACAACCGAGAGTGCAAGAAGCACCTCACCCTCATGGAATATGATGGTCCTCTGTTTGCCACTCCTCCTGCCGCTTCGTCCGGTCCTCTGGAGGAACTGGTTCACGGTTGCCGGGCTCCGCAGGTGGACCACCACGTCGATGTCACCCACATCTATACCGAGCTCCAGTGTACTGGTGCTCACCATGAAGGCCGCTGATATGGATTTGAATTTCTCCTCTGCCTCCTCCCGTGACTCCCTGTTCAGGGAGGAGTGGTGTATGAAGACGTCCACATCCAGACACCTTCTTATGATGTTGTAGTACTTCTCGGCATCCCTCCGTGATGGGACGAAGATGAGTACCTTCCTGCCGGTTAACCTCCTTAAAACATCAACGACCCCTGCTTCTCCACCAGAGAATATCCTGTACTGGAGTCTCCTATCAGAGCTCTCCTCCACAACAACACCCGAGGGGCTCATCCACTCAAGGACGTCCTCAGGGTTTCCAATAGTCGCAGAGAGCCCTATCCTCTGGGGCCTCACAGCGGTGTACCTCTCAAGCCTTGCGAGGAGGGAGTTCAGCTGGACACCCCTATCCGACTCTATGAAGTAGTGGATCTCATCCACTATGATGTAGCGGAGGTTTCTGAAGATCCTCTCCCTCTCATCCAGGGTCCTGTTCACCATGATAACCTCAAGGGACTCTGGTGTTATGAGGAGGATGTCCGAAGGGTTCTTTATGAACCTCCGCTTGGTGTCTGGCGGGACATCCCCGTGCCACTTCATGACCTCAAGGTTGAAGTGGTTGCCCCAGTACTCCAGTCTGCTGTGCATGTCATTTATGAGTGCCTTGAGGGGTGAGACATAGAGCAGGCTGACCGGTGGGAGGCCATCTGTGAGTATGGAGTTGAAGACAGGTATCATGGCTGCCTCGGTCTTACCCGAGGCTGTGGGTGCAACTATGAGTGTGTCCTCGCCCCGTCCTATGGCTTCAAGGGCGGATTTCTGCACATCCCTCAGCCTCCTCCAGCCGAGCCTGTTGGCGAGGAAGTGCCTGAGGCGGGGGTTGAGTGAGTCGGAAGACATCAGATGACCCCTCAGAGGCTTATCACCCTGGAATTAAACCCAGTCCTCATCCTCGAACTCCTCAAACTCCATCTCCTTCTCTTCGAAGAGGTCAAGGATCTCCTCCTGGGTCCGGAGTTCAGGGTTCTGCTGGACAACATCAAGGACACTTATGAATGACTTCACAAAGTTTCTCGGTGAAATGTAACCTGTGAGTTCCGCGTTGGCCTCATGCCTTGCTATTATACCATCAAGGGACTCCCTGACCGGTTTGGCCTCCCATTCATAGACCTCCTCGTGCATCCTTATGAGGCGATCTGATAGCTCCATGAGGTTATCCTTCCTGAAGCCATCAAGTCTGATTATGGGTTTCCTGAGGTCCTTGAAGTCCGTGTTTAGGACGTCCTCTATCCTCTCATTGAGTGCGGTGTAGGATGGCACGCCCATCTTCGGGTCCTCAAAGAACTCGGGGGTCCCTGCGAATATGAAGAGGGTGTTGTGGAATCTGCCGAGGCTGCACTCATCGTATATAAACCTCATGTAGTCGTAGGCTGTGTCCCTCAGCTTCTTTGTGTGTAGGGTCATTATGTGCTCTGCCTCGTCTATGAGTATTATGAGCCCTGCGTAGTTGAGTGCCCTCAGGAATGAGGAGAGGGCCTCGAGGTACTTGAAGGCGTTTTCCCTGTCAATATCACCCTTGACACCGAACTGCCTTTTTATGGTGTAGGGTATGTTCTTCTCACCGCTAAGCCAGGCCATTGCATACTTTGCTGTCTCCTGGTCACCCCGCGCAGAGAGCTTGTAGTAGTTTTCTATTGCAGCGGCGAATGTTGTGGCGTGTTTACGAACCTCCTTGAGGTCGTTGTTTATGTTGTCTATCACTATCCTCTCCTGCTGGTAGGGGTCCGTGGTTTCCCTTAGGGCCATCATGCGGAGCTGTGTGGTCCACTTTTCAATTATGTGTTCAAGGGATGTGCCGGTCTTGCAGCGGAGCGAGGCAACGATGCTCCTGTAGACGACCTCGAACTTGTTGAAGGGGACGTCGCGGCTGAGTGTCACCTTTGCGACGACGAAGTTGTCTGCAAGGGCCCTTTCCTCCAGGAGTTTCAGGAAGAAGGACTTCCCCGACCCGAATTCACCGTTTAGGAACCTTGTTACCGCAGCCCCCTCCTTAACCTTACCGAATATCTTGTCGAACTCCTCCAGTTCCCTCTCACGCCCGACGCATATCTCGCCCACCCCCTCCGGGGGGACGTTGCCATTTTTAAGGGCATTTATGATACTCTCTGCATTCATATTAAGCCTCCTATTCCAGGGATATCAATCCAAAGTCTCTTCCAGCCCCTCTGCTGTTGTAGAGTGTTACTATTCTCTCGGGATCCCGTGACGGGTAGTGTTTTATACCGGTCCTCCAGGCGTTGATGGAGTAGAATTCCTCAAGTTCATCATATGACTTGTTAATCCCGTAGGACTGGATGAATTCATCAAGGAGTTTTATGAAGGATTTTATCTCCATCTGCTTCCGGCCATCGGCCTTTCTGAGCATGCTGTGGAGGCCCATGATGGAGTTCAGGATGAATTCATCCATGCTGAAGGATACCTCCTCAAGGTAGGCGGGGAATTTCTCTATGAACTTTGCCCTGGACCTTATGGTCCTGAAATCAGCCTCATCTATCTGTCTGTACTCAGATTTGAGTGCAGATGACCATTTTTTAGAATCAAGGGAAACAAGTTTATTCTTGAATTTAATTAGGGGTATGGGGGGGTTGAAGAACTTTATCCCCTTGAGCTTCAGCTTCCTGGGGGATTCATAGTAATCATATAGGCTTTCAGGGTCACTGTATACCCTTTCAACCAGGGTGTATGCAACAAATGAGAGTGTCCTCCGTCCATTCAAGGGGATCGGCTTGAAGAGGAATATCCTGTCACCGGATCGAATTTCATTTATAAGTTTACCCCTCTTCCTTACGGAGCCAATCACGAGGTTCTCGGATATATCTTCAAGTATATCATCATCTACCCTGTGAAGCCAGTATCTGGACTTACCCCTGGGGACCAGCCTTTTCTGTTTTATTATGTTAAAAACCCCCTTTACGGCATTAAACTCATTTAAATGTTTCTAAAAATTGATAGATAAATTTTTTTATAACCCTGTAAATGTTAATGATTTAAGTATCTGTAAAAATATTAAATTTATACTGTATTGAGGGGAGTATGCCATATGGATAACTGTGTCCTCTGCTGTAGAGAATCAGATAAACTTTTATGCCTCTCCTGCGGCAGTGAATCATCTTCTTCATCCTGTGAAAACTGCAGCTCTGAGAACCTGGCCGTTTGCAGGGAATGCTACGATAAATATCGGATTTTAAAGGCCATTGAAACACTTCGTGAAATGGAGTCCTTCACCTTCGATGACTTTAAGAATGAGAAGGACCTCGACGCCTGGCTCTTCTGGATTCTCCTCAGGGAGGGATTCATAAAGAAGCATGTCAGCGGTGAAGGGAACGGGTTCATAAAGAATCAGGGATTCAATAGCTTCAGAACCCTTTACGTTTTATCTGAGAAATGCGATGACTTCATGGAACTCAACCTGGGCTTCAAATCCGCAGCCGAATCACTTTTCAGGACCGCCATGAGACCTGAAGAATCCATGAATGAATCTTATAATCCATCCAAGGATGAATTCCATTCTGAAAACCCGGACGATGACCTCTGGACTGATGAACCCGGATCTGATGGCAATCCAGTCGACCTGAAAGCAGGAACGATACTGGAGAATGAAACCAGGGATTCCACCAGCGCAGAGGAAACGGATCAGACAGAAGATGAAGAAGCTCTAACGGTAGGATCCCATCAAAGAAAGGATTCATTACCTAAAGTATCCGTCAGTGGCCTTGAACTCTGTTCTGGCTGCCATGAAGAGCTTGAAACCGAAACTGAGATGTCCCAGGGGATCTGCAGGGAATGCTCAAGGAAACTCTATGCCCTCGAATCCCTTGAGAGAATCCTCAGAATTTTTAAACCTGAGGATGAAATTAAAGTTGACATTTACACAGCCGGGATGGATGATGTGGAGAGGACAGAATTCACAGCCATGATCTGGATACTCGAAGAGTTCAACCTCCTTGACCACGACGGGGAATCAGGGACCTACATTTTAAAACCCGAAGAGGATGTCCAGAAGTTCATCATAGAGAATGTGGATCTTAAAAGGCTCAAATCAGCATCAGCCGATCCAGTTCAGACCGAAAGCACCGCGACCCCTGAGAAGGATGAACTGGAGTGCTCAATGTGCGGGGAGGTAAAACCCGCCACAGAATTCAATTCATCCGATGGAACCTCCCCCATATGCAAGGAATGCTCAAGGAGGCGCTGCGCTGCAGAGGCCCTCGTTAAGATAAGAAAGCTTGTTGAACCAGGTGTGGAATTCGCTGTTGACGACATCATAGAAAGTGAGGATGAAAGGGTTATAGTCATGGGCCATATCTGGCTGCTGCAGGACTTCGACCTCATCGATAGCAACCCGGCCTTCGATACCTACACCCTTAAACCAGACGAGGAACTCAAAGCCTTCCATGAAGCCTACGGTGAAGGGGAACTTGTTACAGAATCAGATATGATCAGAACCTGCCCAATATGCGGCAGGAAACTCAAGAAATCCAGCTTCTACAGTACAGTTGATGGGAAAAGAGATGAGTGCAGGGAATGCTATGACAGGATACTGGCATGGGACATGTTCAAGGACATAAGGGAAGCCGTAGGTGAAGGACCCTTCAAAAAGGAGGACCTGACTGAATACTTTGATGAACCCAGCACACTTGATTTCAGTATATGGACCCTCCAGGAGCATGACCTCCTTGAGGAAGGCCCCGAGGGATTCATTCTTAAACACAACTCCGAGGTTGAGGAGCTCTACCTAAGGTACCATGGATCAGATACTGAAGAAGATCAGGATACACTGACTTCAAAACAAGAAGAAACCCCGGTTACAGCAACAGAACCTGTCCCCTCAGAGGACATGATCCACAGAAAGGAGATAATCTACATAAACCCCAGGGGCGAAAGCCTCAACCTCATGATGAACGGACTTGTAAGTGGTAACGGTCTCATGGATACCATGAATGAACTGGGGGACCTCCTACCATCAATGAAGAAGTGCATGATCCTAAGGAATGATGAGTGCTTTGAACTCCTCATTGAACTAACTGTAGAGAAGGAATCACTTGATGACATCCTGGGGGTTCTTGAGGGTATGAACTGGGAGAACAGAATCCAGGAAAACAGCTGATCAGATCAAACCCACATATTCCAGCACATCGGTTGTCTTCTCCCTGAGGACCTCCTTTGATCTCTCATAGCAGAGTTCAACAACCTCTTCAAGGTCTTCCTCTCCCTCCCAGTACTCTGAGAGGAACTCGTAGCCATAGACGTCCGCCAGGATCCTTATGACGTAGGCTGTTATGAAGATATCATCAATGTACCCGTATGCACCGTAGACCGTCTCAGGGATGACATCCATGGGCACAACATAGTAGGCTATTGCCGCGCTTATTTTGAGTCTGAGGTGGCTCTTGAGGTGTTCATAGCCAAGGAAGTCCGCCAGGAGCTTGAAGAGTTTAGGACCGTGATCTATGAAGGATGCATATTCCCCGTTGAAGGATTCAAGGTTCTCAACCAGCACGTCATAGAAATCCTTAAAATCTGCCGCTGTCATGGAAACCACTGTAATTCTCTTGGAGATAATAATACTTATCCTTTACCCCCCATCCCACGCCAGATGGACTCCACGTCAGGGTCACCCCCGGATAGCTTACCTGTGAATTCACCTATCTTCACCATTGCAGGGACCGGTGCCATGAGCCCAACCACAACCGCCTCACCGATATTCAGGGACGGTAGATGAGATAGGAGGTCGTCACTGAGGGCCTCGCTGGCCCTCTGAACATGCATCTGGTCATTGGGTTCGATCAGACGCATTATTATCATGTTATTGGCCTGTGAGAGGGCTGCAGGATCAAGGGACTTGGGGCTCTGACTCACAAGGGCAAGTCCCACGCCGAACTTTCGCCCCTCCCTTGCCACGCGGCTTATCCAGTACCTTGACTCTGTGGACCGATCAGCGGGTGCAAGGATATGCGCCTCCTCAAGCACGATGAATACTGGGGTTTCAAGTCCCTCCCCATGGTTTATGTAGTCCTTCCTGCTCTGGAGGACCTCCTGGAGGACGTGGCTCACTATAACATCAGATCCCGTCTCATCCACCAGGCCAAGGTCGATCACATTGGCATGGTTTAACCTGAGCCTCTCGATTATCCCCCCTGTCTCCAGGTCTATTATCTCATCATAGGCTTCTGCCATGTACTCCAGCTTGTTCTGCACATCGATTATGCTCCTCTTATCGCTGCTGTTTTCTGCAAGCAGATGGTCCAGCTCCTCATGCATCCTCCTCAGGAAGTCCTCAGCGGATACCCCACCACCCTCAAATTCAGGTGCCACCCTCCTGTGGGCCCTTGAAAGGTACCTCTCCTGAACGTAGGCGTTCTTTGTAACATTTGAAAGCCTCTTGATCTCCCTCAGGGAGAGCCTCGCCGGGTTTATGGCAGCCCCTATAGGGTTAACACTTCCATGGTTGAACTCCGCACTCACATACTCTGAGTGCATATCAAAGATTATGACCGTTCCACCGGCCCGCAGGAGCTCATCAACTATCACGGCCACGGTGTTGGATTTCCCCGCCCCTGTAACTGCAAGTATCGCGATGTGCCTTGTGACCATACGGTTTATGTCAACCCGGAATGGTACATCAGCAGAAAGTAGCCTCCCAAGAGTCAGGCTTCCCCGCCCGAATATCCTCCTGAGGGTTTCTGTGTCTGCTGATCGGACCTCTGTCCCGGGCCCTGGGGGTACACGTGGAATTTCAAGTGTCTCAACATCTCCAAGTATTCTAACTGTGCCGCGGAGATACTGCCGCCCCCCTGTAACCCTAACTATCCTCTCAACCGTCTCGGGGTCATTGAGGTCCTCTGTGACCCCGGGGACACCCCGCAGTAGTGACTCTATCATGCCAAGCACCCGCCGGCCATCATACTCCATCACCACGTACTCGCCAACATGTGGCATCTCCCTTGAGACAAAGCTCACCCTTGATGGTGACGTCTCCCCATAGCACTTACCTGTGAATCCCATTGCGAACCTCCACTCTACCTGTAAATACCCTCAAGGATCAACCCTGCGATGGCATCCATGTCCTCATCGGTGATACGGACATCATCCTTCACCCTCCTGAGAAGGTGTGGGTAGCCGCCAGCAGACGATGCCCTGAGGCTCTCAAAGTGGTCCGCCACGGCATCAGCACTGATACGGCGTGGAACCTCAAACTTGAGGACCCTCCCGTTCTCCTCGAGCCTGGCATAGAATACAGTGAATTCTAGGCTCCTGAAGAATGCGTCCAGTACAGGGAACCTCCCCTTGAGATGTGATAGTTCCCTGTGAACCGGTACTGAGTATCCAGGCCCATCTGTGAGTTCATCGAAGACCGTCATATCAGGTATGTCCTCAAAGATGTCAGACATGGTTGACCTCTCAGAGACCGCTATTATATTCCTGGTCTTTTTAAGGAGTTTCCATGCTGATATGAGCCTCTCAAGACCCTCCAGGTACACAAGTGGCCTGTGAGACTTAAATTTATCCTTCAAGGTTTCCTTGAATGACCCTGAATGAACCGCCATGGTATCAGGAGATGCTGATATTTCTCTAAGGCAGTTTCTCCTTATCCATCCCTTAACATCAGCCTGGAGGGTTCCATCATACCTTACTGGCCTCAGGATTGTGCCTATGAGTGATCCATCCATGAGGAGGATGTCCGGTCTGAGTTCAGATACAGCCCTTAAGCTGTTCCTTAATTCAGAAATTGCTGTGAGGTTTCTGACCCTTTCCCTGAAGCCGGCGTGGGCCTCCAGTAGATCCAGAAAGCTTCCCTCAACCACATCACCAGAATCAGATACCGTGGCTGTATTTACGGCCACCAGCCTCAGCCCCGAGAATTCCCTGAACCCTGATGCCCCATCACAGGCTGCAGTTGATAGTGAATCATCCTCACCATCATGGCTGAACCAGTACTCCCTGGCGTCGGGGAGTTCATCCAGCCTCAACCTGAGGTAACCCCTTATCTCATCTCTCCTCAGTGCTGCTTCTTCATAGAGGGATCCAGGCAAATTAAACACCATCAGTATCTTAAATGTGATCATTATTATCATTTACTGAAAGCAGAGGTTTTCATATAAATGAGCATTCTGTAGATTCATTTTTTCTGGGGGAGCTAAAGTTATCAACCCATTAAGATCCCTATCTTCACCTTAGAATATTAATTATTACTTAATACAGGCTTTAATTAAAATTTTTAATAATTATCTATATAAACATATTATAAGAATATTTTATTGAAAGCCAAGGAGAGGTGAAATAATTAAAAGGTATCTGTTATTGATACTGATTCTACTAGCATTCCCGGTGATGGACACTGTGACAGCTGCAGATGAAAACGTTACCATCCATGGGACAGTAATGAACAACACCACAGCCGCGGGGGGCACCATGATCACCATCAGGGACCCCGCAGACAATGTAACACTCATATCAACGGCTGCAGATGTTGGGGGCAGATTCAATGTGACATTACAGACAAATCTTACACGTCTCCTTGTTGAGATGAACTACAGGGGACAAATTTACAGGACCACCGTAACACCAGCAGGGGCTCCCAGGACTGCTGAGGTGAACCACAGGTTCGGTGTGCCCCTTATAAAGGAACCCCTTAAGATGATGATACTCACAACGGGGATAAGTGGCTTTGAGAAGCTCATTAACAGCGCCTATCAGGATATGCTAATGGATGGTTACCGGTTCCAGCTGAAACTGATACCTGCAGATAGATTATACGAGAACAGAACGCTAAATGTCTTCAAAGAGGAACTCCAGGATACAGGGGTGCTTTTCTTTTTCTTCAGCAGCATTAACCCTGATCTTGTTTCAGTCATCACACCCATCCTCCAGAATTCCACAGCAAAGATGTATGCCAACTATAACTTCAGGGTCACCGGCACCAACATCACAATCCTAGGAGGGGAGTACTCAACTGTTGCACCGGGATACACGATACTAGCACTCCTCAATACAGAGAACATGAAGAAGGTCATACTGGAGGTTCTGAGGTTAAGTGGCTATGCCGAAGTCTCAAGGGATGAAACAAGGATCATAAGTGGCAACCCTGCCATGACAACCATTCCAGACTTTGCATTCCACCCATCAACATCAAAGGTGTTCTATGACAGGGCATCCTATCTAAACTGGTACTCCTCAAGCGGCCATTACAGACCAGGAGCACCCTGGGTTGGTATGGTAATCCACTCCTGGCACTACACAGCAGGACAGCTTGAACCATACAGTATGATCATAGACGCCCTTGAGAGGAGGGGATGCAATGTACTCCCCATCGCCTCACATGTCAGTACCACCAGAAGGAACACTACCATGAACTTCTTCATGGAGAACAACTCATCTGCAATAGACCTCATCATCCCGATACTGGTAAACGCCTATGGATACACCGTTAATGAAAGCTATGAGATATTCAGGATGCTCAATGTACCGGCCCTCAGTCCCGTCTTTACCACCGATGTAACCTTTGAGGAGTACCTTGAGAATCCCCTGAACCCGGATTACAGTGTCGACATATCCCGGTGGTATCTTGCAGCAGAAATCGATGGAAGGATAGAACCCATATTCATAGGGGGTTTCAGTTATTCAACCGACCCCCAGACCGGGATCCTTGTGAGGACACTGAAAGGTTACCGGTATGGTGTGGAGCAGCTGGCGGATAGGGCGATTTCATGGATCAACCTCAGAAGAAAGGAAGCATCAACCAAGAGGATAGCAATTATATATGCGGATAGTGCACACGATGAAACGGTACCTGTTGCTGATGGATTAAACGTGATAGAGAGTCTGATAAGCATACTTGGCATGCTCAGGGAGAATGGATACTGCATCGGGAACACAACACCGACGGCTGAATACCTGATCAACAGTATAAGGAGCTGTGGCAGGAACGGTAACTACAGCAGCAGCCAGCTCAAAAAGCTCGTTGAATCAGGCTGTATCACAGTACCGGTTTCAGATTACCTCCAGTGGTACTCAAAGCTCCCTGCAACCCTCAGGCGTCAGGTTGAGGCGATCTGGGGTCCGGCTCCAGGGAACATCATGATCCACAATAACAGCATAGTGATCCCTGGCTTCATCCTCGGCAACATGTTCATAGGTCCGCAGCCGGTCTGGAAGTGGAACGGGACCCTTAAACTCAACAACGGCACCCTTCCACCGACACACCAGTACATCGCATTCTACCTCTGGCTTCAGAATGGATTCAGGGCCGATGCCTATATACAGATGGGAACCCATGGAACCCTTGAGCTTTTACCGGGTCGAAGAAGTGGTATGGCAGAGAATGACTGGCCAAACACTCTCATAGGGTCACTGCCACACATCTACATCTACCGGATGGACAGCTTCGGTGAGACGGACCTCGCAAAGAGACGATCATACGCGGTCATAATATCCCATATGATACCACCGGTTGCATCAACAGAACTCTATGGTGTCTACGCAGAATTAAGGGATCTTCTAAGCGCCTACAGAACAGCCTCAGAATCAAATGACACCGCAAGGATTTTAGAACTCAGGAATCAGATAACAAGGATAGTAACCACAGATGATACACTGAAAACCAGAATAAAAAGCGACGGGGACTTTGAATCACTGAGGAGTCAGCTTGAAAGTTACCTTGAAATGCTTGCAGGGACCCTCACATCCCATGGGCTGCATACATTCGGGAGACTGCCAGATAATGAAACACTTGAAAGGTTCATCAATGCAATCGTAACCTATGATGGCAACAGAACCTCAAACACTGTAAGGGAGCTTATTGAAAGGAGTGTGGCAGAGGAAAGATCATCCCTTCTAAATGTCCTCAATGGCGGCTATGTAATAGCAAGGGTTGGTAGGGATCCCATAAGAAGCCCTGACTCAATGCCAAGCGGTGCAAACATCTATTCCTTCGATCCAAGAAGGGTTCCTGATACAGCAGCCTTTAACATTGGAGGGCAGATCGTCAATGAGACACTGAAATTATACCTTAAATCCAGTGGAGCCAGGTATCCTGAAACAGTCGCTGTCCCGGTGAGTGCCTCAGAAATAATGGTGACCTCCGGTCAGAGTCTCGGTGTAATATTCAACCTCCTTGGGGTCAGGCCTGTATACAGCAGCGGAGTTCTGATTGGAACCGATATCATACCACTCAGTGAACTTGGAAGACCACGTATAGACGTTCTGATCCAGGCTGCAGTGAACTTCAGGGACCTCTGCATGTATCCCCTTGAGATCCTGGATGATGCTGTGAGGAAGGTGGCGATGCTCAATGAATCCCCTGAAATGAACTACATCCGCAAACATTACCTTACAATGAAGGCTGACATTAAAGATATCTTGAGGGACCAGGGCCTCTCTGAAGAGGATTCTGATTCAAAAGCGGATCTCCTTGCATCTTCAAGGATATTCAGCCTTCCTTTAAGTGCGGACACCCACGCTGTGAGCCTTGGAAGGATGATACTGTACTCTGACAGCTGGACCGAGGATGCGCTTGCATCCACCTACCTGGATTACTACACCTTCATATATGGAAGGAACATTGAGGGTATACCCGGGAGGATGCTGGTTGAACGGTTCATTGGTACCGTGGACACAACACTGGCAATTTCATATCATTCACAGCCCGGAAGGACATACTATACTGGTTCAGTGACACTCAACTTCATCGTAAGGTACCTCACAGGAAAGGAGATAACAAGCTACATCGCAGGCACAGCACAGGGTAGGCTAAAGGTGAAAACCCTCAGTGATGCCCTCAGTGATGATGTGACACTGACACTCCTCAACCCCTACTGGAGGGACTCGATGCTCAGGGAAGGGTACTCAGGAAGAAACACCATAGCAGTATTCATAAGAAACCTCTATGTCTCAGATGCCCTCGCCAGGGTAATAGATCCATCGATATGGAACAGTGTGAGGGACATCTACTTCAGGGATAGCAGCATATGGAACAGGTTCGACGGTGAACAGAAGGAGATAATCGCAAGGGCACTCCACAGTGCATATACAAGGAGCATGGTCAGCCTAACCACAGATGAACTGGGTATCATAAAAAACATCCTTGGAAGTGTTGATGATGAAAATACAGAGCCGGTGCCTCCAGAATCAGAGGGATCAAATACGCCAGAAGAATCAGATACTGACTCCACCCCTCCAAGATCCGGAACACAGAGGGGCGAGTTCAATGGACCGGAATCCGGGCCATATGAAGATGAATCATCACTGGAATACGGGACGCCTGGCCCTGGTGGGGGTGGTGCCTATGAGGTCAAAGCCGCTGAATCAGAGAAACCAGAAAGCCATACCATGTTACCCTACACAGTTCTGGTGGTCCTCGTCTTTTCATTGCTTGGAGTGGGTTACTACCTGAAAAAATAATCTCCACCTTCTTTTTTTAAAGTGAAGCATATTTGCCTTTAAGTCAATCTGATACATGACCAGCAATAAGATATAGAATGATCATAATATCCATACGGATGAATCTATAAGAACCCGCATTGATGGGTTTCTCCGTGTGATCAGGGGGTTCGAGGATGCCGAGAGGGTCAGGTTCATAATACTCTATGGCTCAGCCCTTGGGGGTGAGGAGTGGTCTGATATAGACCTTGCAGTGTACTATGATGGAACCCCTGATGAGGCAGCGGATTTCAGGCTGAGGGTCCTCTGTGAGGTGGATGAAGTATTCGATGTCCAGATATTCCAGCAGCTACCACTCTATGTGAGGGTCCAGGTACTCAGGGGTGAGGTCGTATACTGTGACAGTGAGAGGTTCCTCCATGACATTGCATGGGAGACTGTGAAGGAGTTCGATGACTTCAAACACCGCTTCTATGATTACATCGGCATGTCCCCCATGAGGTGAGTGTCCAATGATAAGAAAGACCATCATACTCACGAAGATAAGTGAGATTTGAGGAAAGCGTAAATCTTATAGATGATAACCTTCCCGAAACCTTTGAGGAGTTCCAGGGGCTTGGCCTTGTAAGGGATGGTATGTATAAGAGACTTGAATTTGCTATTGAAAATGTATTTGACATATGTTCCATCCTTAACTCCGACCTGAAACTCGGTGTCCCTGGATCAGATGGTGATGTCCTTGAGAACCTTCTTGGAGCCGGGATAATAGACGAGGAAACCTTCAGGAAAGTAAAGGCAATGAGGGGATTCAGGAATATCGTGGCCCACAGGTATGGTAAGATAGATGACCGTATAACATTCAGGATCCTCAGGGAACACCTGAGGGATTTTCATGAATTCACCGAAAAAGTCAGGGAAACCCTTAAGACCCTTGAGAATAAATGAAAAAGTTCATTGAAAACAAAAAATAAATAAAGAGTTTTAAATTGCTATATCCACCGGTAGCCTTCCGTTTGCGCCGTAGAATGCGAGTACCCTGCTGTATACGTATACAAGGCGAACAAAGCTCACCCGGCCATAGGATGTTGAGGCATACCTGGGTGCCCTTCCCTGGCTGTTTATGAAGTTCCTGATACTAACTGCCACTGACACGTAGGCTGACCTTGAGAGTTTACCTGACCCCCATGTGCCTGTGCTACCCAGATAACCCACGGACCGTGGTGTTAAGGGGTTCTGGTTTCCTGAGTTGAGCTGGACCGTTGCACGTGCAAGTAAATCCAGGAACTGGGCCATGGAGTACCCCTTTGATGCAATTGTGACAGATGCTGGTAGCTTACGGTAGCGTGCATAGTGGTCCCTGACAGTCAGGGCGGCAGCTGCAATCTGTTTAACCGTTAAACCCTGGGATTTCACCGTAACTGTCCTTGCAGGAAGACCCCCTATGGTCACCATGTACACCCCATCCCTGGTGATGGTGTAGTTGAACCTCACATCCCCTGATTCACCGGCTGCAAGTGAAATTACCATTGATGCAGCTGGGACAGAATTTACAAGTAGCTCTGCACGGTAATCACCCGGGGCCTCACCTGTATTCCTCACCCTGGCAGATACGCTGATCCTGAGGGGAGCCGTCCCTGAGAGTGGACCTGCAGTGAGGTTTGAGAGTTCAAATGCCGCCTTCCTGAGGATCCTGAGTTCTGCCCGGGATGAACTGTTATTGAGGAGTTCATCACCCTGGAACTCTGCAGTCACATTGTAGAGACCCGGCGGAAATATTCCTGGAAGGTTGAGGCTTGCCCATCCATCTGAATCGGTGGTTGAAGTTCCCATGTTAACCCCATTTATCTGGAACCTGATGGCCTTCCCTGGAATGGGGTTCTGTGCCATTAAACGTGCCCTTAAATTGAATGCATCGCCCTCAACAGCCTCAGAGTCATCCATTGTGATGGATGATGGGACCTTAAGGACATCCACATCCACTGAGGCGCTTTCAGCGTCAAGGGTCGCGTTCACGGTTACTGTACCCGGTGCCGTCAGACCTGTGAGTGTTGAATTTGCAGTTCCAAGGGACATCACAGCATCATCGATGCTCCCTGCAGTGGACGAGAAATCCACATTACCCGTGTAGGGGACGAAGAATGTATCATGGTATCCTCCGGCACTGTCATGCCTCAGATCTGCCTTTATGAGTGAGGTGCCCCCTGCAGCAACAGCCGCTGGATCCGTGGTTAATGTGAGGACCATCCATGGTGCCACAGCAACGTCACCTGATGTGAGTTCACTGAAGTCCGGTGCGTTACAACCCCACCAGTTGAATCTGGCATCCACTCCCGGGCCGTCCTCACAGAAGACATCGGCGCCAGGGTTATCCAGGATACGGCAGAACTTGATCACTGTGACGGTGAAGTAGCTGAGGACCGCTGATCCTGTATTCCATGACTCTGCAAGGTTGCCTGTGAATGTGGATTCTGTGATATCTGCAAGTACCGCAAGGAAAGAACTTATACCACCACCAGCTGATCCTGCCCTGTTATCTGTGAATGTGGTGTTCCTGACTGTCAGATTCCCATAATTGTTCCTGATTGCTCCACCATGCTCTGACGCCACGTTCTCAGTGAAGGTGCACCCTGATACTGTGGTGTTAACATTATCTGCATGGATACCGGCACCGTAATCTGCAAGGTTTGATCTGAATAGGGAGTCCGAAACCTGTAAATTCAGGAATGAATCGTCAGTGTTTCTGAATCCTGAGATACCCCCACCATGGCGTGCGGTGTTGTAGAGAATCATGGAGTCGGTCACGGTAACCGTGATTTCCGTCCCATCTGCCGCCCACACATATAACCCGCCGCCCTGGCTCTCTGCGATGTTCATTGCAATTGTAGAGTTGCATATGAGTGTATCGCCACCGGTGTAAATCCCGCCACCATCCTCTGCATGGCCAAGGGCAAATGATGAGTCCCTGATGTTAAGGGATGAGTATGAGGCACTGTATATGGATCCCCCACACCCTGAGGCCTCATTCCCGTTGAAGGTTGATTCTGTAACCTCAAGGACTCCCCTACTGTATAATGCACCACCATCCTCTGCTCTATTCTCGATGAGGTAACTTCCAGTCAGTTTCACTGTACCGTCACTGTAGATGGCGCCACCCCCTGTGGCGTTGCTGCACATGAGGAGGCAGTTCTCCACCTGGAGCTCACCGTGGTTCATCACCGCCCCACCCTCAGGTGCACTGCCATTCCTCAGTGTGAGGTTCCTTAGGACCAGAACCACACCGGAGGATACATTGAAGGCCCTGCCAAGGGCCTCGCAGTCTATCACCGTACCGGTGGTTGACTGACCGGTGATGGTGAGGTTCCTGTCAATGAGGATGTCCCTGTTACGTTCACCTTTGTACTCACCGTCTGCCACCCAGATGCTGTCACCTGAAGCCGCAGACCCTGTTGCGTTTCCAATTGTAGCCTTGGCAGCCGCCCATGAGAGCCCATCATTATCATCGGACCCCCCTGTGGCGTTGACATAGATATCGGCTGCGCTGACACATCCAGGGATCAGCATGATCCCCATGAGAAACAGAAAGAAACATGTGATTATTTTTATCATTTAAACCCCCTTGAGTATAATATAATGATTATAGGATAAAAAATTTTCACTGAACTCCCCTGAAATGGGGTTCCTGTTTAACTGATTATCAAAAAATAAGTTTAGACCTCTAAAATGGGATTCATCTCTGATTGATCACAAAAAAATAAAGTTTAAAAAAATAAAGGGTTGGGTTAGATTATCAGGTAGTTTGGAAGCCTCCTGTTGTTACCGTAGAATCTGAGGACCTCACTGTAGCTGTAAACGAGGCCCACAAAGCTCACCCGGCCATATACAGTTGAGGCATACCTGGGTGCCCTTCCCTGGCTGTTTATGAAGTTCCTGATACTGGCTGCCACTGACACGTAGGCTTGCCTTGAGAGTTTACCTGACCTCCAGATGCCAATGCTACCGGCATAACCCACAGTCCTTGGTTTTAAGGGGTTCTGGTTTCCTGAGTTGAGCTGGACCGTTGCACGTGCAAGTAAATCCAGGAACTGGGCCATGGAGTACCCCTTTGATGCAATTGTGACAGAGGATGGCAGTTTACGGTAGCGCAGGTAGTGGTTCCTGACGTTCACGGCTGCAGCGACAAGCTGGTTGATGGTTATACCCGTTGCTGCTGGAGCAGCCCTAACCGTTACCGTGGTGTTAACCATCTGGTTATCCAGAACAGCGGATACCACTGCAACCCCTGGTGCATTGAGGTTCCTGAGGGTCGAGGATGCAACTCCACCGCTCATCACAGCATCACTGATTGTACCATAGGTTGTTGAGAAGTCCACAACTCCTGTGTAGGGCACTGCGGTTGTATGCAGTGTGCCAGCACTGTCATGTAACAGGTCAGCCCTGATGAGTGAAGTGGACCCCACAGGGACATTTCCGGGGTTTGCTGTTATGGTCAGTACAATCCATGGGTTTGCTGTAACATCACCTGATGTGAGTTCACTGAAGTCAGGACTGTTGTTACCCCACCAGTTGAATCTGGCATCCACTCCAGGACCTGCCTCACAGAAGACATCGGCGCCAGGGTTATCCAGGATACGGCAGAAGTTGATCACTGTGACTGTTAAGTAGCTGAGGACCGCTGATCCTGTATTCCATGACTCTGCAACGTTACCTGTGAATGTGGATTCTGTGATATCTGCAAGGGCTGCCCGGACATTGCTTATACCTCCCCCGGCGTAAAATGCCCTGTTACCTGTGAATGTGGTGTTCCTGACTGTCAGATTCCCATAATCGTTTCTGATTCCACCACCGTGTGCTGATGCCACGTTCTCACTGAAGTTACATCCACTAACAGTTGCATTGACACCGCTCGCAAGGAACCCGCCACCGTACCATGCTGTGTTGCCGGAGAATGTGCTCCCCCTGAGTAGAACCCTTAGAGTGCGGGTTTGATCTGTTGCAACTGCCCCACCAAAAGTTGCGCTGTTTGATGTGAATGTGCAGTTCACGATCTCTGCAGAATCTGAAGCCCGATATCCATATACATATATAGCACCACCCGTCTGACTAGCGCCGTTATCATGGAATGTTGCTGAGTTAATATAGATGTTGCCACAGCTGGAAATTGCCCCGCCCATATATCCTGTGTTTGATGTGAAATCTGAAGAGCATACTGTCATATTCCACTGGCCTGATGTTAGATAGTTATGAATTGCCCCGCCATACGTTGCGCTGTTTGATGTGAATGTGCAGTTCATGATCTCTGCATTTCCTGATTCGCTGTATATGGCACCGCCCGCTCCTGCACCGTTTTTTGTGAATACACTGTCCCTTACTGTGAGGTTGCTTTCACCCATGCTGGATATGGCCCCGCCACTATTGGTGACTGAGTTGTTGATGAAGGTGCAGGATTCCACCACCATTGAGGTATATTGTAAACTGCAGAGAGCCCCTCCTATAAAGTTTGGGCTATTAAAGGAATTGTTTTCGAAGTGGCTGTTTGAGATCCTTGCAACAGCATAGTTAGACGATGTGCCATTGTTTGTTATCACAGCCCCGTATAACCCCATGTTCTCAATGAAGCTGCAGCCCCCAACAGTGAGGTTGCCATGGTTCAGGATGACTCCACCATAGTCTTCGTTCCCATGCTTCACGGTGAGGTTTCTGAGTGTGAAACTAACACCCTGTGGAACAGTGAAGGCCCTGCCAAGGGCCTCGCAGTCTATCACCGTACCGGTGGTTGACTGACCGGTTATGGTGAGGTTCCTGTCAATCAGTACGTCTCTGTTACCAGCACCACGGTATTCACCATCCGCGAGCCAGATGCTGTCACCTGAAGCCGCAGACATAGTCGCGTTCCCAATTGTCGCCTTGGCAGCCGCCCATGAGAGCCCATCATTATCATCGGAACCCCCTGTGGCGTTGACATAGATGTCAGCTGCAGAGGCTGTTCCTGATAAAATGAGGAGCGCTACAATGGCAGCTACG
Organism: Methanothermobacter sp. K4; assembly: GCF_022014235.1. NCBI lineage: Archaea > Methanobacteriati > Methanobacteriota > Methanobacteria > Methanobacteriales > Methanobacteriaceae > Methanothermobacter > Methanothermobacter sp. K4. The sequence goes on along the minus strand of NZ_JAKLTD010000003.1, from coordinate 244,684 downwards.
GCAAATAGATGCTTTATCATTTATCTGTCTCCTGATATCTGCACATTAAATGTGCATGTATATAATCTGGTTTAATATGGTTAAATGTTTTTCAAAAAAGACGTGGCAAAAGTTTTAAATGATAGAAATCCATAACATAATATGGTTAAATAATTTTAATTTTGAAGAAAGGGTATGCTAACCGATCCTCCAGATAAATAGAGGAAAAAATGGAAGGGTATGGTTAATCCCTCATTCCCTCCAGATACCTGGCAACAAATACAGCGAACATCTCCAGGTCCTCCAGGTCCCGCTGAAGGTAGAGGTAAACCCTCTCAACATCTATTTCAGCGTACATATGCACCAGTATATTCCTGAAACCTGCTGCAGGTGCGAATTTATCTGCAAAATCCCCGGGCAGAACCCCTATTTCTCCAAGTATCTCTATGACTTCCCTGTATGTTTCAGGTTTCCTTGCCCTCTCCCATGATATGATCATCTCACCAATATCCAGACAGCACTCTATGGAAACCTCAAGGTACCTTTCAACTGCCCCCCTCAGGGTGACGTCCTTTTTAAGGTCCTCAAGTGAATGCGATCTGTAACCCCTGAGTATCCTAAGGTACTCCTGGAGTTTCTCGAGTTTTGATAGTACCTCATCCTTCACTTCAAACCCTCACGTGCCATCATCCTGAGCGCCAGTCTGGTGTGTCTGTCGTTATGGTACCTTCTATCAAGGTACTCTGACATGACACGTCCCTCGAACCTCACCCTCTCCTCCTCACTGTCCTTCAGGACTATTCCATCCCTGATTATATTGTAATTCAGGGAGAGTGGCGCCCGATTCATTATAACAAGGTCCACCCTGTCTGTTCGGAGTGCGGATACAAGTTCATCTATGAGTTCCAGCTGAAAACTGAGTTCATCGTATCCCTTCAGGGTTTCCTTCAGGAGGACACCGATATCAAAATCTCCGAGGGTTCCCTTATCCCCCCTTGCAGTGGAGCCAAAGAGGTATGCAATGCTTACCTCATCCCTTTTCCCTAGAATCTCCACAAGTTTTTCCATTTTCTGGTTTTCAATATCCATCATGGTTCCATTGATAATTCTGAATCACCTCATATATAAGGTGCTGGCCAGCCAGAAGATTAACTTCGTAATAGAGAACTATTACGCAGATCCCGCTGCTCTTCCGGCCCTCTATGATTACTGACAAAAATTAAACCAGCAGATCCTGTTTACTCATAAAACAAACTTCAAAACATTTCCCGGCGACATCTAAAAAAATTAGTGCATGTTCAACCTGTCAACGGAATAAGCCTAAAAATGTTTCTAGAAGACCCCTGATTTTTTCAAAAGGTCCATCAGATTTTTCACTTGAATAGATAAATTTAACACCATCATTTTCAGTTACCTCTCCATTGACAGTGTAATCCTCCGAATTAACTTCAAGTGAATCATGGTCGGTTTTACCAGAAAGTTCAATTAAATCAATCCACTCCCTCAATAAATCATTGCCTTCAAAATCCTCCCACATATCATAATTTAGAATAATACCGGTTTTAATCAGGTATATAATGATATCGCACTGTTCCTCAGGTTCCAGTGCCTCAAACTCATCGGAAACATCCTGAACACGCCAGATTCTCTGGATGATATCAAGAATCTTGCTTCTGGAGATGATTTCTGGAGGCAAATATACATCTTCACCTGTCAGGGAATTGTCAATAACCAGTGACTCAACGGTCTTCACTATAGAACTGGAGGAAACACCCTCAATAATAAATTCCAACATAACTTCCGGGGAAACTCCACGGACCTCCAAACCAAACGTATCAAGAAATTTTTCATTGAACAAACTCTCCACCAGACCTATATTAACCTTAGCAAAACTCCGCAGGATGGGCATGAAATCCCCAATGGGCACCTTCTCTTCCCCTTCAAGTAGAAGTGATAATCTGTAGGCCGCTTCTATATCCTCCTTTGAGAGTGGTTCATTGCAGCTTTCAAGCCATTTCTCATAGGCAGATTCCGGATGGAAAAGGTGGTTTAATGCAGATGGATAATCTATCTTCCCGGTACTCAGGTCAACCAGAATCTGTTCTCCACCATAGGGTCTTTCCTCATAAAATCCAACTATTTTAAGGGGGTAATTATAAAGGGTTCCCCCATCAAAGGCTGAATCCCATCCAAGGTTAACTTTGAGTTCATCGGGAATATAGAAGAACAGCTCATCCAGTAACCCTGACACATCATCGGAACATCCATATAAAATCAGGTTTGGAAGTTCATGATACCCTCTGGCCGCCTTAAACAGGTAAAATACCATTTTTAATTTAAATCTGTCTGATAATGGGGGCCAATTCATCTTTGATTGGGAATAATTTCCAATGCATATTGGCCTGATGCTGCCTTTACTTTTATCAACCATTTCTGAATCAAGTAAAACTTCCAGGCCTGTGAAAACATAATTCTCCACAAGGTCAAAAAGTGCAAGGGGTGTTTGAGCCTCCATCCACAATTCAGGGGGAAATAAGAAGCCATGACATAAAAACAATCCCCCCCTCCCAAAAACGTCTCTATCATCAGGGAGATCAATAATGTAGAGGACAGCGAGATAGTTTTTACCACTTATTTCCTTAAAAAAAACCGTGAATTTCTCTTTAAAACCATCCACCTGGGGTTTATGTATCATTTTTTCTATATCATTAACATCTCCCCCTGAAATAACGTCTACTGGATAGAAAACAGTGTGAAAGTCCATTATGTTCCAGGGGGACTCCCCGGGCGGCACCTTAGTATACACGAGTTGGTACACATTATGCTGCATAAAACCATCACCTACTACCTAACCCTGGAAATGAACCTTTCTATTCCGGATTTAGGAGGGTTGAAGTTAGAAGACTTGTTCCTCATTGCAAATACAAGGGGATCTATCACCCTCTTTGGATGATCATATTCAAGATTAGTTATCAGGGTATCGCCAACAGGTTTGGCACCTGTTGATGATATAAGAGTATAATTAACACTTTTAAAATTATTTTCAGCAAGATTAACAAATCCTCCGCAATCCTCACTTATAAGCCATTTTTTTATCCTTTTAGAGTAATCATCAAGCTCTTCAAACCTTCTTTTCAGATCAGCTGCCCCCTTAGTTATCCACCAGTTACATGATCCCTTGTTTAAAAAAATTTCAAGGTCCTCAGGCAGGGTGTTGAGCTCATCTGCCTTGGTTAGTAGTACGACCATCTCCTGTTTAGAGAGGTCCGCATCCAGTTTCTCATATACGCCCCGTATGTATGTATCAAGAAGGCGCTCCATCTCAAACCCGGCGTCATACCCATCTTTACCAAACCCGCTCTCATTTAAACTTATTATGAAAAAAACATTATCTGCGTGGGCAACAAATCTTCCCATATCTGTTATTTTATCAGTGCTTTCATAAACCCTTCCTGCAGTGTCATAAAAGCTTAGAAAAGTATCTCCAACAGCGGGCACATTCTGTAAATGTAGAAGGGCTGGTCTTGGAAAATTTTCAGGGGTGCTCTTTGGAAGCTTTGACTTTTCAAAATTCCTGACATCTGAATATTTTATTTTGTGGGTATAATCATCACATGTGCGCCAGGAAAAATTTTTCCATATATTCTTGTTTGAGAGAACCCTCAGAGTATAAAATAGGCTTGTAAGATAGACCGTCTTTCCATGTCCCGTGAATCCTATAAGCCCTATCCTAACCTTTAAATTACGGGGGTCAATATAATCCTTTGGAAGACCCTCACCACAACCTTTAACAGTGCAGCAGTAACCTACCCCTTTTTTAATCTGGGGACTGACTTCATTCAAACAGTAAGGACATATTACATTCATTTAATTAACCTCCCTTTTGAATTCCTCCCAGAAATCCCAGTCAAACATTCCCGTAATGTAAACACCATCATCACATATTTTAAGTTCCACCTCCCTTGAAGAGCATTCATTAACCGTGCCCTCAAGATGGGCATAGCGATCTGTTAGAAAATGGACTCTCTGATTTTTGCTGCCACGCCAGAGAAGGGGCGCACTTTCTTCTTCAATGTAACGGCCATCTATGAGTATATCTATAAACTCAAGAAGTTCTTTCCCCTCTATTTTGCCTTCAAGAATCTCTTCAATCTCATATCCAGTAAAACATACCAGTGTAAGACCCATGGACTTAACGGCAGAAGCGAGATTTACCAGCTCCTCAGCCTGAGCCATCGGCTCGCCACCAGTGAATGTAACACCCTCTATGTTATCCTTAATACTGGAGATGGTTTCAATCAAAGTATCAGTTTCTAATAAAACTCCCCCACCTTCTTCCTGGAATTCCGGGTTGAAGCAACCCCTGCAACGAAATGGGCAACCCTGAAACCATATAACAAATCTTCTTCCTGGACCATTGACATTGGTGGAAATCAGGCACCTGCCAACCCTTAACTTTCCCATCCTCCCACCATCCTAAACGTTAAAATCCTCGGTGACAATACTATCAACCTCATTCCCTTACAACCCTGAAGCCAATCATTCCTATTCCCTTCTCAATGTTAACCTTTTTAGGTTCTTTTGGATCCCAGGTATTCGGGAGAAGCCCATGGAAGGGTTTGCCAACAAAGGATACATCATTTTCATGAATCCTTTCAAAAATCCCTTCATTCACAAGAGGGCAGAGACCTCGTTCAATCCAGGAAAGAACTGGCTCTGGGGACCTGTCAGAGCATAGCTTTTTGAGATGAGAAGACGATTCTTCTATAACATCTGAAACTTCAAAAAGAGCCTTCCACTCATCAAGAGTGGGTAATCTGTAATTAAAGCCAAGATAATTGAGAAAGTCATCAATAACATCCAGATCCAGTCCCGTCATGAAAAGCTTCCATATTTTACCATAGGCCATTCTCCAGCTCCTTCTGGGGTTTAATTTAAGAATATCACGGTACCACTCATCAGTATACCTCGAACCTCCCTCTTCCGCCAGAAAACGTTCGAATTGATATTTACTGACAGGGAATAAACCGATGAAGTGTTTCCATCCCTCAAATTGAATTAATGGAAAACCTGTCCTGTCAAATTCTATAGAATAATCCCCATAGACCATCATCAACCCTCTCATAAGGCTCTAAATCCTTCAGGTATTCCCATGAACCTTCATCATTTAATCTGTAAATTTTACCATCCCCTGTCAGCAGCCTGGAATTTCCAAGAGGATATGAGGAGGATTCCCTTAGGAAAAGATATTCATCTTCCCTGAAGATCAGGCACCCCCCTACAGGAAGCCCCCTTAGAATCGGACCTCCTTCAGGGCAGGTAAGAGTATTTGATTCATGTTTTTTCTTGCATTGAGGGCATATGAAATGCTCTGAACTGATACATGATCTTATTATACTCCTTAAGTTGTCAGGGATTTTATTCCATTTATTCACTTTGAACCAGGGATTTTCAGGTTTAAAAGCTATTTTTTCTATTTTAAAACTCTTCTGACGCTTTATATTGAGTTCAGGATATGATTTATCAGTGCAGATAGCTGCAAGATGGATTTTGAGATTTTCAGAGGATGGTTCGATTTTAATAACAAATTTACCCTCCTCAAATAGTACACTTGATGATTCACATGATTCTATACTGTAATAAACAGGTGCAAATCCATCTCCAGAAACAAAAACTTCTAAGGGATCGTTTTTTACCAGAGAAGGTATTTGGACACTTACATCTGAAAGATTAACCACATTGTATTTGCCATAAATTTCACCATTCCCCATGTCAATAAAAATAATCCTTTCAATAATACCGGTATCCTCCCAGTCATCCAGGTCAATTGGAAGCTTTGATGAAAGCAAAAAGATAACACCATTAAAATCTTCACCGCCCAGGTCCTCCAGAACCGGATTTATCAATAGGGGCCTTCCAGCATTTTCCTTGATCCAGCCGGGACCACCTCTTTTTATATCTCCCTGTGTTCTAACCGGGTACCTTTCATTCCTGCCAAGGAAGTATAATCTCCTAACCCTTCCCGGAAGTATATCAATAATCTCTGTTGAAACCCGGAGGATATCCTTCCAGTTATCCTCTGATGGCTCAACTACAAGTACAACTGGAACTGCAAAGCTTACCTCACAGTAAAAGTTCATGATCTCCGACATTCAATTGCCCCATCATTAACATATACGCTGAATTCTATATCCCGGAGCCCCTGATCTTCAGCAAAGAGTAATTGGTCCGCCAGTATATGCCCTACTTCATCTTCAAGTGCATTGACAAGTCCTCTACCACCAAATTCTGATATTGAGTCCCCATGTTTTTTAAGGAAATAATCAACCACCTCTTCCTGGAAATTAAGCCTGTAACCCTTATTGGAAAACTTGTCGCGGAAGTTATCTGAAAGATCTTCAAGTTTGCTCTGAATGATACTCCTCTGAAAATTCGCCTTATCCAGATAATTGAATGCAATTATATGTGAACCTATCCTGTTTAGAAGCTCTCTTCTTGATATTTCATGTGTAAAAAATTCTCTTACCGCCCTGGTAAAATGTTCCCTTACTCTCTTATCCCTTTCGGACTCAGAAAGGCTTCTGTCATTTAGTATATCATCAAGTTCATTCTGTTCGGATACTGGATTCCCCCTGCTGTCAACGGTCCTTGTACCTATATTGGAAGTGAATATTATCACACTCTCTGTAAAGAAGACTGTCTGTCCCCTGCTATCTGTCAGACGACCATCATCAAGGATCTGAAGGAATATATCCAGAATCTTTGGGTGTGCCTTTTCAATCTCATCAAAAAGTATCACAGAGAATGGCCTGTTTTTTATGGCTTTTGTGAGCTGTCCGCCCTCATCATAGCCAATATAACCTGGAGGGGAACCTATGAGCTTTGATACTGTATGTTCCTCTTTGAATTCACTCATGTCAAATCGGAGGAACGCTTCTTCGGTATCAAAAAGATACTCTGCAAGTTTTTTTGCCAGAAATGTTTTTCCAACCCCTGTGGGACCTGCAAAGAAAAATGTTGCTTTTGGTTTTGATTGTCCTCCTGATGCGAGCCCCACAACGCCTGCACGGGCTTTCTTTATGGCATTCACTATTTCTCTTACAGCATGGTCCTGTCCGATAACCCTTTCTAGAAACCAGTTTTCAGCCGAATCTATGAGCCCTTTGGGTGGTCCAATGAGAGGTATTCTGCTCCATGGATCTTCTTCCGTCCCTATACGGTACCTGTTTACTATCTTCTTAAGCGTTGAGGATGATAATTCCCCATTTTCATCTATTTCTGCCAAAACATCACTTAGGATGTTTTCGAGGTCCTTCATGTAGAGGCCCTCTGTTATGTTAGAGAGAAGATCGATCTGGTCTGACTGAACATTGTTTAAGGAGAGTGATGTGGAGTAGTAAAGGTGCCTTTCTGTTTTATCAGGAAGCGGTATCTCCATTACTGCCACTCTGGGGGAGTTGGTGTAATATTCAACAGGGACCATTGTGTCTCTGAGTGATACCATTATCAGGCGGTTATTTTCAGAAATATTCTCTATTATTTTCTGTATAATCGTTACAAGCTCTGCTGTATCCTGAGAATACATCCCATCAGGGCAGTAACCTGTAATTTTATCCATATAGTTTATGACGAATATTGTTCTTTCGTCAATGGATTTCACTTCATCTTCCAGCCACCTGTGGAGGACGTCACTGACCCTGTCCTGGCTTTCGGTTTCACGTATATCAGGTTGACCTCCCTTTAGCGGTGTTATTTTCTCAAGGGACCATATTGGTGAGTGGCCCCTTTCCTCATGGTCAAAAAAGGTTCCCCAGCTGACTGTTCTGTCATAACCCAGTTCCGCCCCGATACTGTTTATTAGATCCGTCAGACCCCTTATCAGGCTTCCATCATCTTTTATGTAAGCCGTATCCCTTATATTACCGTGAAGGATGAGTACCTCCTTCTGGTTCAGTAATCTTTTGAGATTTTCCTGCCATACCGCCATCAAAAAACATCTCCTGTATTAAATGCTTCTTCGATGGGTTCTGGGAAGAAGTTTTGCCCTTTTTTCTTTGAGGATGGGTTTTTTCTGTGGCCTTTTTTCTTCTCCCTTAAATTTGGTCATGATGCCATATTCATTAAGTTTTTCTGAGAATCTGTCGAACTGTTCATAGCATGCCCCATCTTCATCTGAAAATGGAGATTTGACTTCTATTCTCTCAAGTGTAAGTGAGAACCGCATTTTTCCCGCGGAATATGATTTTAGCTCATAGATAATCGGGCTTGAAGGGTCATTTTCGTCCTGTAGATGGGGTTCTGCCACCTCTTTCCACCCCATTTTATCAGCCACCCTCTTTATTGAGGATAGGACCTTTTTTCGCATTGAATCCTGTGACTCAAGTTTTCTTGCCTCTTCATTGAGATCCTTCAACCTTTCCTGCAGAATTCTAATTCTGTATCTGGCCTCTTCAAGGTTCCCCTTCTTTATTTCATCTGAAAGCATCCTTATCGCATTGGCTAATCTCCGGGAATCTGATGGCTTCCATTTAAAAATGAGTTCCTCTGTCCCTTTAAATTCAGCTTCCAGTTTCTCAAATTGAGATATGAGTTTTTTTTCCTTTAGGACTTTAGATTTTATTTCTATAACCGTCTTCAGGTTTTTTTCTCCAACATCCTCTGCAGCCTTCAGAGAATCAGCAATCCTTCGAAGTTCAATGCTATCCATTGAATCGTCAAAATAGACATTCAATGGTTTTCTGGCCCATGAATTTATTTCTTTAAGTTGCGGAAAACTCTCCCATGAATCAGAAGGGATCTGATCCATTACTTCCAGCACCTTACCCTTTAAACCATCAATACGGCCCCTTGAAAATATTATGCTGGATATGGCGAGCTGCCTGGCCTCCAGCTCCCTTTCAAACTGGATATCTGAAAACTTGAGTCCACTCATTTAATTCACCGCCAACCATGACCATTAATTACCTCCACTTGACGTATATGTTATAATGACCTTTAATATAACTTTGTATCAGAGAATTTAATTATATAATGGAAACATTAATAGAGAACTGATTAAAACTGGTTTATGTTAGGAGAGGATATAAATGTCTGATACTGATAATGATGGATGCGGAGGATGTGTACTTCTAACAATATTCCTTATTGGCTCCTATTTAATTATATCAGCAATAGGTTTAGAAGGTTATGTGATACTGATAGTGATTGTGGTTTCACTGTACATAATTTTTAGACCCCGCGAGACCAGTTCAAAGACAAAATATGTACCCAAAAAGACCAGTTCAAACCCAGGATCTGCAAACAAAGATTATTTTGGCTACAATAATGAAAAAAATTCTGTCCAAACAATAAACGAATCAGTGCAATACAATGCACATCCACCGCACGTCCAATGTTTACCAGAAGATTTAATAGTTGCTCTTGATTCTGAAAACAGGGAAAGTTACATTGAAGCAGTGAATAGACTTATAGAGATACTCCATGATTCAGAAGAAGCATATTATAGATCAATGGCGGCAAGTTACCTTGGGGAAACAGAAGATACAATAGCAGTAAGGGCACTTATAGATGCAAAGGATGATCCCGACGAAAATGTTAGAGAATCAGCTGCAAGAGCCCTGAAAAAAATTAAAAACGCACAAAAAGACCTTATAAAAAACTATGAAACACTTATATGTGAAAACGACTTTTTCAGGCCATATAAAATCTATCTGTCTGAAGGGAAATTCGTAGAGTGCAGAGTTTGTGGACACTCCAAATTCTTGCAGAGCGGAGTAGAAGAAGTCATAGGATTCATAGGAGATCAGAAATATCCGCAAAGAGATGGAAAAAGGTTATTCGTCGATCTATGGGATCAGGAAAACAAAAAAGCTAAAAATGCGGACATAGATGCCCTATGGATAATACAATCAGAAAACATAGACTACGGATGGGCAATCAGTGCGGTGGTCCAGACACTCAAAAACGATATAACAAGACAGAAAGAACTAAATGAAATACCTGTTACAATAAAGGGAACTCCAGAAATACCCGACGAAGAAGCAGAAATCCTTGAGGAACTCTTCGCAGAAATAAGATTTGAAATCTAACCATTTCCAACTTATTTATCAATTAATATCATTCCATCTCAAAGAGTGCATATACATCACATAAGTCAGAGAACAAAGGTTTTGGTTAAAATGATTTTTATGTAAATGTATGTACTGCTAAATTATATACTTAATTGTCTATATTTAAAATATAGTCTTTAGTTATAAGGTGGTTAAATGTCGATAGATTCTGATAGTAGCGATAAGAAAAATGGAAAGTTTGCTGGCTGGTGGAACCGCAGGGGACCACTCACAAGGGCGGCCATCATTGTCCTTGGGGTAATCATCTGGTCCGCCACCACCTATTCCTATGGTTACGATAAGGGTCTTGCTGGAGCCATAGAATACGAAAAGGACTCCTTCCAGGTGAGCATTGTGAACTACACAATCCAGAAGGGCGAAGGCGGATTATATGAGATCCAGGGGGAAATCCAGAACAACTATGATAAACCCATATTGCTCAACCCTAGCCTGGAAGCGAAGGGCTTTAACTCCAGTGGTGAAATGGTTCTGTACGCCCCTCTATTCATAACCTGTTCAGGGGAAATCAGGCCAGGGGAGAAGGTGAAGTTCAGGGGAGATTGCCCTATCCTGGAGGGTTACAGCCCCGATGATATCCTCATTGGGATTAAAACTGAGTGTTCAGGTTATGCATGGGCCTAGAAAGGTGATCTGAATGGCTGAGGATTTTCGTGAAGAAAATAATGGAAACTTTTTCATACGCTGGTGGAGGAGGAGGGGGACCTTCACAAAGGCAGGTATAGTGGTATCCCTCGTCATAATATGGGGGTTCCTGATGTTCATCATCGGTTACAGCGATGGGTCATCCTATTTCTACGACCTTCACATGGGGGATGTCCAGGCAGAGGTGCTCAACCACACAGTGCTTGTTGATCCCAGCGAAGGCTACGTGGTGGAGGGGGTTGTCCAGAACAGGTACAGGGCCACACTCCTACTGGACTGTGTATGGGTCAAGGGCTATAACTCAGATGGAGAGGTAATTGCCCTTGGAATGGCTCCAGTATTCACCAATTCATCCACGGTAAAGACTCTGAGACCTGGAGAAACCGCCTACTTTAAAACAACAGAGTGGGCATTTGAGGATGGATACTACCCTGAGGATATAGCCTACTTTGGTTTAACAGCCAGAGGTAACCTCTTAACACCCACAGGGACTTTATGTGGGGTGGAGACAGAGTGATGGTCTGATGTGCCCCTCTCCATCATGTGAGGAGCAGGGTGAGAAAGATGGATATTGCCAGGGACAGGAGGAGCAGAAATCCAGTGGCACAGCACCATGCTGAAATGGTTCTTAGCTCCTCAGGAACAGGCATTCATAAACACCCCCATCTTCTATTTTTAGGGAAATGGAGATCCCATAAAACTTTCTGCTTTCATTCAGTGAGGCTGTCAAATTTTTCTAAAAGATTGAAATTCCCTAAGTGACATCCAGTAACTCTCCTTTTTCATGTCATTTTTAATTATCTATTGATTCATATTTTCATAAACACATATATAACATCTGTTGAATGGGTGAACTTATCGTGAAGTAAAGGTCCGGAGGAGTAAACATAGAACACCTTAGAGGAGCAGAATATACATATCTAAGGCACTGAAACACTGCTCTGAACCCCTAACAGAACATGCATGCAGCCCATGAATGGATAACTGGTTCGGGTCAGCATCAGCTTCAGAACCCTACAGTTATCCGCCTCTTAACCATTCATCTCTCATATTCAGCCTCCTCTTCAGCCGAGACACTGGTGAGTCTCACGTGTTCAACTCCCCGGAGGCCCATCATCCTCTCTGTGAGTTCACGTATCTCTGAAACATCACCTCTCACCACGAGGACCTCAAGGCGATGTTTTTCTGTGAGGTGAACCCTCATGACAGCGTCTATGTACTCCCTGTAGTGGTGCTGTATGTCAGCTATGTCCTCCATTGCCCCTGTGTGGTGGTTGTAGATCACTGAGACAATACCTGTCCTCTCACCCTCCATCTCATTCATCCACCGGTACCTGACGATGTAATCCTTTATTGCATCCCTTATACCCTTTGATCTTGACTGGTATCCCCGGTTCCTCAGTACCTCATCAAATTCCTCAAGAAGTTTGCGTGGAAGAGACATGCTTATCCTGGTCATTGTGTTCATGGTATCACCCCTAATCTGTGACACCCTAAAATCTGTGTATGAAGTATAAATAATTAAATATTATTTAATGTCAGAATAGCATGAGATGTGTATTACTATAATTTACATCTGATCTTATAACTCCATCCATAGAGGTGTCTGGAGGGTCTGTGATTCCTGGTTTGAAAGATAGGGTAATCATGCTCAGATTACCCCATCAAAATGAAGTACTCTCCTCAGAGGTTCCTCCCTGCCCTGCGGGCCCTCCTGAGATTTATCTCCCTGCAGGAGTCATCCCCTGGCACCATACCCCCAAGGATCTCCATGGTGACACCCTTAACACCCACCCCGAGCAGCCTGTCACCTAACATGACGCTTCGCATGCTCTCTGCAATGCCTGTCCTCTCAAGGTGTTCCTCTGTGTGGCCTGCAGAGCAGAGCACCACAGCCTTTTCAATGTCAATCCTCGTGCCCCGCTCTCCATCCTCATAGAAGTAGGCGTACCCGTAGGTCCAGACCCGATCAAACCATCCCTTGAGTTTCGCAGGGCAGTCACTCCACCAGAGAGGATAGATGAATGCAAGGGCGTCAGCCCTCCCGATCTTCTCATGCTCCTCTATAACATCCAGTGGTAATGGTGACCCCTCATCCTGACTGATCTCCCTGAGGTACTCCTCCTGACTCAGTTCTGACCTGAAGTTCATCCCGTAGAGGTCCCCGACCTCATATGTGTGTCCGGCTTCACTGAGGCCCTCTGTAAATGCCTCCAGAACCTCCCTTGAGAAGGACGTCCTGGATGGATGTGCAAAGAGAATATAGACGTGCATATAAATCCCCTCCTATATTATGTTGGAGAGCACTTATAATCCTCAGGAAGCCCATTGAAATCCATGTTACAGGACACCCTTAGAGTCTCCTCCTGTAGTGAAGCTCCCTGAAGGGTACCGTGACATCTGTACCCCCTACATCCTCCCTGAGGAGTATCCTGAGGTCCCCCTCTATCTGCCTGGCAAGGTTCAGTGCAAGCTCGAGGCCCATCCTTTTCTCACCTGAAAACCCCACACCATCATCCACTACCCTGAGACAGTAATCTGAGTTCGTTCTGTTGATTTCAACCTTCACGGTACCCCTCCCCTCAGGGAAGGCGTGCTGAAGGGAGTTGGACACCAGCTCATTTATTATCAGGGCCAGTGGCATGGCTGTCTCAACGTTGAAGGTATGGCGGGCGTCTATGTGAAACTCAACATCCAGTGCATCAAATGCTGATCTGAGGTGTTCCACTATCCTCATTATGCACTCATGCATCCTCACCTCTGCCATGCTCCCCAGCCCATACACTGATTCATGGATTGCTGCCAGTGTCTGGACTCTGGTTGATGTCCGTATGAGAGCCTCCCTTGCATCCTCACCGGCAGATCTCATCTGCATGTTTATGAGGCTCAGGATGATCTGGAGGTTATTCTTCACCCTGTGATGGAGTTCCCGGAGCAGCGCATCCTTCTCCATGATGTTCCGCTCTAGTTCCTCCTGAACCCTCATGAGGTCTGTTATATCTGTCAGGGAGATTATTGCCCCCTCATCAATGGGGATGTACCATCCTGTGAAGTGTCTCCCCCTAACTGTAAGGCTTCTGATGTGTGATGGCGCTTTCACATCTCTGAATCCATAATTAATGGACCTGTAATCAATTTCAAGTTCTCGCATTGCCCTGTTGATGTGCAATGGATTGCCATCTGCATCTATAACGGCTATGGCCTCCTCAAGATTCTCAATCACATCCCTGAAGAATCTTCGTGTGCTTCTAATCCTTCTTTCATTCATGAGGCGTTCATGGTCGAGTGTATTGAGCCTGTGGGCTGTGAAGGTTATGGTGATTATGATAAGTGCAACTGTCATTGAAAGGAGGAACACCTCCGCAGGGAATGGGAGCTGCTCCCTCCCCCTCAGTACAAGGACCCCTGCTACCGTTACTGTTGTGATGATGGTTGCAAGGAGAACCCGTGCTGTGTAGCCCCCCATCATCCATGAGGAGACAGGCTCAATAACTCCCCTATCAGGGTAAAGGCCAAGTATCCCCACACCGGCCATGAGAAGTTCCACTGAAATGATGGGGTTCACCCTCAGGGCCTCGACGGTTTCTACCACACCTGTGAGGTGGGTCATCACCAGGGCATAGGATATGATGCCTGTGATGTATGCAAGTGTCTGACCTGCATGATAGTATCTGCGGATTATGAGGATTAAACTGCAGGAATAAGCTGCTATCAGCGGATTTACAGGTAAGGTAGCTGTACTCATCCCCAGAAAACCAGGGAAGTGTAACAGCTGAAATGTGATCAAGATGATGGATAGAAGAAGTGCTGTTTTTTTCCGGGATAGTCCAGTCAGAATTACAGATGCACCAAGCAGCACGAGTCCCATGTGGAATGGAAGATCCATGCTGGAAGGCCACCCCTGTGCACCCACCATTAAAAGCGCTGATGATGATATCAGAATCACAGAAAAGCCCATCAGATGGGGTACAGTATTTTTCATTTTGAGATTTTTAGAGGGGAGATCCATTTCAACACCTCATACTTATCTGAAGAGGATAAACATAAAAATCTATTGAATAAGCCACAGAATCATGGTTATTAAATCATTGAACCTGAATTCATCATGCTGATGGACAAAAAGAGTCATTTTATCCGCTGATAATGTCCATAGATCATGATAACCGGTGTATTCAGATTTGAAATATTGGGTGCGCAAAGATTATATACCATTTACCACACAGTAGTGTGTACAACACATAGCTGTGTAAAATGAGGGTCATGAGATGGGTGGTATATGTGAAAGGTTCGAAAAGGAGATCAGACGTGGGGCCATACAGCTCGCAGTGGTCTGTCTCCTTGAAAGAGAACTCTACGGATATGAAATCGTGAAAAAACTTAAAAAATCAGGATTCAGAGTTGAGGAAGGAACCATCTATCCACTGCTCAGAAGACTTGAGTCCGAGGGAATACTTGAGAGCAAATGGAATACAGGTGGAGGTAGACCCAGAAAATATTACAGGATCACAGATTACGGGAAGAAGGTAAGGAAGAAATGGCTTGAATTTTTCAGGACAGTGAACCAGGCGATAAAAGAAATTGAAACGTTTATGGAGGCAGATCAATGAATAAACTTGATGAATTCATAGAAAGGGCGACCAGGAGATTACCATCAGAGGAAATGGAGGAGGTTGCCTGTGAACTGAAAAGCCACATACTTGACAGTGCAGAGGCAATAGCCGCATCAAGAAAAACCGAAGTTAATGAGGAGGTGATCGCTGAGGCCCTGGAGAGAATGGGGTCACCTGAGAAAATCGCAGAGATGTACCCCTCAGAGAAAAAATGGAAGCCTGGAAAGATCGTGGAGTCAGGAATCTGTGCAAGGTGCGGTACCTGTGCAGTCATATGTCCCAACAGCATCATATCATTCAATGGCCATCCTGAACTCAGAGAAGAGTGCCTCAGAAACGGCCATGGTATGTGCTTCGAGGTATGCCCCAGGGTCTCCTCAGACGGTTATCAGATCAGCATAAGGGAGAACTTCCAGGAGGAGGTATACCATGGAAGGGGAACCGTGAGGGGCCAGGACGGTGGTGTGGTAACAACGTTTCTCAGATACCTCCTCAAAAACAGCAAGATCGACGGTGCCATAGTCGTCGGCGATGAACACTGGAAACCTGTATCACTCCTTGTGCAGACAGCAGAGGACCTTGAGGAGACAAGCAAATCAAAGTACAGCATATCAACCCTTGATGCCCTCAGAACCGCTGGTGAACTCGGACTTGAGAGGGTGGCAGTTGTTGGACTTCCCTGCCAGATAAACGGTCTAAGAAAACTCCAGTACTTCCCCTACCTTGCAAAGCATGACCTGGAACTTGGAAGAAAGGGCAAACCAGTGAAACTCCCCGAGATACGTTACCTCATAGGCCTATTCTGCACCGAGAAATTCGAATATGGCGACCTCAGAAAGCTGCTGAGGGAAAATGGTATCAGAATGGAGGACGTTGAAAAATTCATCATAAGGAGGGGTAAGCTTGAGGTTCAGCTTGCTGATAAAACAGAAACACTTAACCTCAGGGACATCAGGATCTCAGAGGGCTGCAGATCCTGCAGGGACTTTGACGCAAGCCTTGCAGACGTCTCTGTGGGCTCCGCTGGAAGCCCCGAAGGTTACTCAACAATCATAGTGAGAACCAGGAGGGGCGCTGAAATAGCCGATGCGGTTGAACTCATGGAGAGTGCAGATAAAACGAAAATAAAGAAGATGAGGGACCTGAAACTCAAAAGATTCCAGAGGGAACTTGAGAGAAGGAGAAAGAATGGTGAATACATCTCCTTCTACTGGACCTCCGATTACCCTGGCGTATCCAGGAGGGCCGATGGCACCTACTTCATAAGGGTCAGGGCCCGGCCATCAGGATGGTACAGCCCCTCAGAGGTGAAGGAACTTGTGAGGATCGCCGAGAAATACGGTGCAAGGATCAAGGTCACCAACAGGGGATCCTATGAGCTCCACGATGTGAGTGGCTTTGACGTTGAGGACGCCGTTGCTGAACTCAACTCCGCAGGGCTCCTCACAGGATCAGAGGGTCCCCTTGTAAGGGCCACACTTGCCTGTCCAGGTAAGGAGAACTGTGGAAGTGGGATCATAGACACCACAGCCATCTGCAGTGCCATAGAGGAGAGGTTCAGGGAGATGCCAGCACCATACAAGTTCAAGATAGCGGTGAGTGGCTGTCCAAACAGGTGCATGAGGCCCCAGATCCACGATGTGGGTGTTGCAGGTGTTGAATTCCCTGAGACCATTGAGGAAACCTGTAACGGCTGCGGCAGGTGCTTCGAGGTCTGCAAGGTGGAGGCCATCAGCGTGCGTGGTGAGACCTCCCACACCAACCATGACCTCTGCGTGGGCTGCGGTAAATGCATAAGGGAGTGCCCACACACTGCAAGGAGGGCTAGAGAAGAGGGTTACATACTCTACATAGGCGGTAAGGCTGGTAGAGAACTGGTTGAGGGTATAAAGACCCGTGTTAACACTGTTGATGAGATACTGGAATACATAGACGCTGTTATCAGGGTCTACACCAGGTATGCCAGTAAGCCGCAGAGGGAGAGGCTCGCATCAACCATGAAACGTGTCGGTGAGGAAAAGTTCATGGGTGAGGTGAGGAGGCTCATAAAGGGGAGATCACATAACCAGTGAGAAGGAATAAAAAAGGAGGGATCCCACAGGGGATCACTCTAACTTCACAGTCTCAAGTATGGCATCAAATGTTGCGTCATTCTTTGGTCCGCTGTACATGAATGCATAGCCGCTTGTCCTGTTGAGTTTCAGGTACACGAAGACCGTCTGGCTCGTTGAATCTGTGGCCTTCACCATTGCTGCGTTACGCCCGGCGACCTTTATTATGCTGGATGATACAACACCCTCATTGCTGGCCATCTCCTTCCTGACGGTTTCAGGATCCTTCAGGTAGTAACCTGCACCTGCACTTACCTCTGCAACTGCAAGCTCTGAGGTGCTGTTACCAAGGTAAACTATGACATCCTTGGAGATTCCCACCTCCTTCTTGAAGGCCCCCTGAGCCCCTGCAGGGTCAAGGGTCTCCCATGATGCGGGATATGTGAAGTTCAGTTTTCCGTCAGAGAAGCTCTTATACTGGGGCTCCTCACTCACACAACCAGATACAAGGACCGTTGCGGCCACAAGAACCAGAAATAAAATTTTCTTCATAATCAACCTCCCTTATTAATAGTTGTCAGGGAGATGATTTATAATTTATCCCAGAAACCATCAACATATAAATAGGGGGCTGTTGAAAGATCAGAAACTATTGTAGTAGCCATGTTGTGGCCAGGTCAGCGGGATTGGGAACTATATATATACTTCTCCCCCAAAGTATAAACACCCGCATGATTAAAGATTCATGATCTGTAGAATTGATTTTAGGTTGATAACCATGAAGGTGAAGGAATGGTGTATGTTCTGTGGGGAATGTGCAGGTGTGTGCCCACGGAACCTCATAGAGGTCAGGGAGAATTCCCTGAAATTTTCAGAGGACCAGTGCAGGGAATGCAACATATGCATACAGGTATGCCCTGTGAGGGCCCTTGAGAGGTGATTGACATGGTAACTGAAGTTGATGTCCTTGTGATTGGAGCCGGCCCGGCCGGTTCAACAGCAGCAAAACACGCCGCCATGGGCGGGGCAAGCGTACTCCTCATTGACAAGAAATCAGAGATAGGGGCCCCCAAGAGGTGCGCCGAGGGGGTCTCAGTTGGTGGACTCGAGTCCCTGGGGATAGAGCCAAATCCCCGCTGGATCACAAAGAAACTTGATGGTGTGCGTCTGGTCTCCCCCAATGGCACAGATGTATGGCTGACCTCAGATAAGGTGGAGCTGCCAGAGGCAGGATACATACTTGAGAGGAAGGTCTTTGACAAGCACATGGCAATGGACGCCGCAAGGGCAGGGTCAAAGATCATGGTGAAGACCCTTGCAACCGGGATGGAGAAGACCGTTGACGGCTACCTTGTCAGCGCAGAGTGCATGGGAAGGGAGTTTGAGATAAAGGCCAGGATAGTCATTGCAGCCGACGGCCCTGAGTCAAGGGTTGCCAGGTGGGCCGGCCTCAACACAGCCACAAGGCCCAAGGACATGGAGTCAGCGGCCCAGTTCGAGATGGTTGGAGTGGAGATGGAGGATAATAACTGCATCGAGTTCTACTTTGGAAGCGTGGCCCCTGGTGGATACGCCTGGATATTCCCAAAGGGGGATGACATCGCCAACGTGGGTCTGGGTGTTCTCTCAACAGAGACTGATAAGAGCGCCTATGAGCACCTCCTGGAATTCGTTGAATCATGCCCGGCAACAAGGAACGCCCAGCCTGTTGAACTCAACATCGGCGGGGACCCTGTTGGTGGAATGCCAAAGGAGCTTGTGGCCGACAGCCTCATGGTTGTGGGGGACGCTGCAGGTCAGGTGAACCCCCTCACAGGTGGCGGTATAATAAGCGGTATGACCGGCGGTATGCTGGCAGGAAGGGTAGCTGCTGCAGCGATAAGTGAGGGTGATGTCAGCAAAAGGAGGCTCAGCGAGTATGAGAGGATATGCCGTGAGGAGATCGGGAAGGAGATAGATAAGTACCTCAGGGTCAAGGACTACATGCTCACACTCAGTGACAGTGAACTCGATTCAATCGCAGAGGCATTCCAGGATGTTGAGTTTGAGAAGGTGAGCACCACAGAACTTGTTAAGAAGCTCATAAAGGTCTCTCCAAAGGCCCTCCTTAAACTCGGCAAACTATTCTAATTTTATATTTGAGTGCCAGTGAAGAACCCATCAACTGAAACCTATCTTTTTAATCTATTCTGTGAATCCAGACTCATTGTAGCATTCTATCCTGTAGTGGCGCTCACCATCTATCTCCCAGAAGAATTCTTCCCTGAACTTATCT
>NZ_JAKLTD010000003.1:207964-224900 GCF_022014235.1 Methanothermobacter sp. K4 | reverse complement strand
TCTAATCTGATTTTTTAGAAGAAGTATCCACTGTAAAAATATTGGAAAAAAACATCCTAAAACCTATCTAATCTGATTTTTTAGAAGAAGTATCCACTGTAAAAATATTGGAAAAAAACATCTTAAACCACTAGAAGCACCGCTATGCATACCAGGTAGAATGCCACAAGAACCCTGTGGTAAATCAGATCAGCCACCTCCACCATACGCTCCCTTTCCGTGAAGTTGGATAGGTAAAGCGGTACAGTGGCTATGAAGGGTGGAACTATCACAAGGAGGATCTGCAGCATGCTGATGTAACCTCCAGTGTAGCTCCAGGCAAGGAGAACACAGAACAGAACAGAAACCATGGTTGTCGGGACCTTTTTCTCCTTGTACATCAGGTATGTCCCCATACCTGCAAGGTACATTAAAGCGTAGACCGGGACAGGTACAGTGAGAACACCCCCAAGGAGAACAGCGGCGGATGCCAGCCTCAGAACCGTATTTGTTGCAGTACTTGCAAGTGGTGCCAGTGGGGTGTCCTTCAGTCTGAGGGGTGGCAGTGTGTAGATGAACTGGTTGAGGACCATGAGAAGGAGTATCAGGCAGAATACCGGATGTATGATATATGCAGCTGCAGTGGACACCACGAGAAGGACGCCTATAAAAAGCAGGACCTCCCTTGGCTCAACATGGTTCTCTATGAAGGGTCTTCCCCTTTTCATGCGGTCGTTCCTGTCAGTTTCAATGTCAGTGAAGTCGTTAAGTGAATATAGAGCCCCCCAGAGGAGAGTCACAGTGAAAAGTCCTGAAATGAATCTGATGGGGTCCGCATCTGAGGCATAGGTGAGTGCCAGAAGGTACATGTGGATGTTCTTGGCACACCAGCTCATTCTCGTTGAACGCAGGAGTGTACTCAGCATGATCTCATCTTCTCCAGAACGGTTCTTGGTCTGCAACCATATAACTCTATGTAACGCCTTATCTCTTCCTCATCAGCACCTGAATGGGCCTTTATTATATTTAAGGTTTCAGTTATGGTGTAATCTATCCTTACGGCTGTAAAGGGGATCCTGAGGAAGTTGAAGAGTGCCGATGAGATGATGGGTATGTCGGTGAAGATGTCCAGCTTTTTACCCCTGAAGTAGAACCTCCAGGCCGTCTGAAAGATTATGTTCATTTTCCTGAATTCCCTCCTGTTTCTGATGTACTCATGAATGCATCTGATGTAGAACTTCAGTGTTTCAGACCCTGCCGTGGCTGTCCACTGACTGAACCCCATGAATTCTGAGAAATCGTGGCTGTCATGGAACCTGTCAGCAAAGACCACAGCATCAAATCCGGCAAGTTTCCTGTAAAGATCCTCCCTCGTATATGCACCCAGCTCCTCCTTCATCTCATCTAAAAGGCGCCTGAAGACATAATCTGCGCTGACATCCGCTGACTCAAGGTTACATGGCACTTCATATACATCAAGTCCAGCCTCCTGAATACCCCTGTAAAGGTTGGCTGATTTACCCGTACCCGGGGCGCCCACAACATGTAATATGTTGCCACGGTACTCCCTCATAACCTCAAGGGCTTCAAGAAGCCTTCTGTAGGACTCCGTCTCAACGAAGACCCTGTTATCAGATACCGAGTTCACCTTGTAGTCCATAATAATAATTAATGACAGGAAACATATAATCTGTTAGGTGATACCATGAACCTCAAGACCCATGCATTCAATGATGGTGGAAGAATACCCTCAAGGTACACGTGTGATGGTGAAAACATATCGCCACCCCTCTCCTGGGATGGCGTCCCTGAGGAGGCCCGATCCCTTGCACTCATATGCGACGACCCTGATGCACCCTCAAAGGTGTGGACCCACTGGGTTATATTCAACATACCCCCAGGCTCAGGGGGCCTTGATGAGAATGTCCCATCCATGGGAAGGCTGCCTGATGGGTCAGTCCAGGGCTACAACGACTCTGGAACAATAGGCTACAGGGGCCCCTGCCCTCCATCAGGTGTTCACAGGTACTTCTTCAGGCTCTATGCCCTCGACACCATGCTTGACCTTGGAGCCGGTGCAAGCAAGGAGGACGTCCTCCAAGCCATGGAGGGTCATATCCTGGCTGAGGCAGGAATAGTGGGCCTCTATAGGAGAGAATAGAAAGTGAAATCATTCAATCAATTAGAAGAAACTGCATACTGAAGGTTAGTGGTTAAAAACATCAAATACAGACTGATAAAGAGTTATCAGAGCTAAATATTATTGGGAACCCTCAGCTTGGCAGGAAGTGCCTTTATACGGGCCGGTGCGCCTATGGCCAGGGACCATGGGGGCACGTTCCTTGTTACAACCGCCCCTGCTGCCACCATAGCACCCTCACCCACTTCGATCCTTGAGAGAAACGTGGAGTTAGCACCTATGGATGCCCCCTGTCTTATTATGGGGCCCCTCAGCTTGTACTTCACCCTTATGGGGTAACGGTCATTGGTGAAGCATGCGCAGGGTCCTATGAAGACGTTGTCCTCTATGTAACTGTTCTTGGGCAGATAAACATTCGACTGGATGCTAACATTGCTCCCTATCTTTGAGTGGCCCTCAATGACAGTGTTTGTACCTATGAGTACATCGTCGCCTATGGTTGTCTTCTCCCTTATGAGGACGTTGTGGCCGGTTCTGAGGTTATCGCCTATGGTAACATCATTGTATATCACGGTATTTGAGCGCAGAAGAGGATTTTTACCTATAACAGGAGGTTTACTGAACTTCTTGTAGCCATAACCCACTATTATATTCTCACTTTCCCTTTTATAACCCCATTCCTCTTCTGATCACCAAAAAGAAGGCTTTTAATGTTTGGCATTTGCCTCTGCATCCCCCAACACTGTTTATTAAGGGTTTGGGACCATCTTAAGATGAGATCCATATCCACCTTTCATATATATTATCTGCAGTATCCATAATATACTTTACCTCATTCATGGACCGTCCATTCCATCAGGTGTATCACCCATACACGGACCTTCTATGGAGTAGACGAAGGCCGTATCACAACCCATGGACTTTCCATGGGGAAGTAAATAATCTCAGGAAGGATTTTATGGATGCAGATGAGCTTGCTCTTATAATCAGGGAAGTCAGGGCCGAGATAGGCCATGAGGATATGGAGGTACATATAGCTGAGGTCATATTCAACAGGGAGAGAGATGAGCTCCTCATAGTTGCTCCGGACCGCTCAGATAAGTCCATCATAATAGGTAAGGGAGGGTGGGTCGTGGGTAGGTTACGGGAGAAACTGGGTATCGGCAGTGTACATGTTGAATCAGAGATCGACCTCCTCATGAGGAGAGAGAGGGTTAAGTTTGCACTTGAAAGGCTCGATGAACTTAAGGGATCCTTCAGGAAACTTTCATTACTTGAAAAACCTCTCAGAAAGCGCCTTGAATACCCGGTGGGACTTGAATTCCTCACAGAAGAGAGTAATGAGTCATCAGATGTTATTGAAGAGCCCGGAGCTGCTGTGGCACTATCAGGAGGTACTGATAGTTCATTTTCACTCATAGCATCCTTTAACCTTGGTTTAAAACCTGTGGCATTCACTGCTGACCCCGGCACCATCGTACTGCCAGGACACGTCAGGAGGGCTGTGGATGAACTCACAGCTTCCCTAGGGGTGAGGCACGAGTACATCAGCATGGATTTCAGTGAAATTCAGATGAATGCCCTTGAGGGGAAGTTCCACCCATGTGGCAGGTGCTCATCACTGATTGAGGAAGCCATCATGGAGAAAATAAAAAATGAGGGAATTGATACCGTCATATTCGGTGATCTCCTCTCCACAGGATACGGCTCCCTCCAGGTGACCGATGATATCCTCCGGGTTAATCTACCGGCACTCTTTGCAGCCTCAAAGCAGGAGCTGAAGTCCGCTGTATCATCTTATGGTGTCAGGGCTCCCTCAGGATTCGGTTGTCCCCTCCTGGGGGAGGTTCACCGCAGGTATCATCACATGAGGCGCTACTCAATTCAGAGGATCCTCAGGGAGACCCGTGCAGGTGTTCTTGAACCTGGAGAGGCACTGGAACTCATATGGAGTATCTGCGGCTCCCGGAGAACTAACTGAATATCTTGAGAAGACCGTAGGCTATAAGGAATACACCAACCAGATACCCGACAAGCTGCGGGTATATTATCATCAGTATACCTATGAGTACCGCCAGAAGTCCAACAACCCTTGTTTCGGTTTCAGATTTCATGTAATAATTATATGTCAAAAATGATATATAAAATTTCTGCCCAGCAGAAAAAAATAACCCTTAAATTGTCCTCTCAGACTCTGATATATAAAATTTCTGCCCGGCAGAAAAAAATAACCCTTAAATTATCCTCTCTGATTCCACAAAGGCTCTGATATCATCAATGGCTACCTTAACCATCTCAGGGGCTGGTCCGCCTGGAACCATCCTCATCCTGACATTTTCAAGTGGATCAAGGGCCCTTCTCACAAGTTCCTGGTCAAGTCCAAGTCTCCTGCCGGTGACCTCAAGGCTGACCTCATCAAGGTACTCTGAATCTATTTCAGAGGGCCTGAGTCCATCGGCAATGGCCCTTGTGACCAGCCTTCCCACTATCCTGTGGGCCACCCTGAAGGGCATGCCGCGCTCCCTTACAAGGATATCTGCAAGGTCCGTTGCGGTTGCAAAGTTGGCCCCTGCAAGTTCAAGGGCCCTCTCCCGGTTAACCCTGATGCCCAGGAGCATCCCCCTCACAACACGGATCATTGACAGTGCAGTGTCGGTGGCCCTCCAGAGGTGGGGTGTGATCTCCTGGAGGTCCCGGTTGTAGGTGTAGGGGAGGGCCTTCATTATTCCAAGTACAGAGAAGAGTGCCCCCTGAACCGTGGAGGTCTTCGCCCGGGCTATCTCGGCCACATCAGGGTTCTTCTTCTGGGGCATTATCGATGATGTTGATGAGAATTCATCAGGGATCTCTATCATGCCAAATTCATGGGTGCTCCAGAGTATCATCTCCTCTGAGATCCTGCTGAGGTTCACAGCCAGCACTGATAGGTCAAAGATTGTCTCTGCTATGAAGTCCCTTGCACTCACCGCGTCCATGGAGTTCCTCATGTAATCAGAGAACCCCAGAAGTTCCGTTGTGAGTTCCCTGTTTATCGGGAAGGTTGTGGTTGTCATGGCCGCGGAACCCAGCGGGTTGATGTCAATCCTCTTCAGGGCGTCCTGGAGCCTCTCATAGTCCCTTTTCAGGGAGTGGGCATATGCCATGAGGTGGTGTGCCAGGGTTGTTGGCTGGGCATGCTGTAGGTGGGTGTAGCCAACCATGACCGTCCCGGTGTGCTCAAGTGCCATTTCAGCGATCCTATCAATAAAATCAAGGAGTTCGTGGCTGATTATTTTTATCTTATCCCTCAGGGCCAGGCGAAGGTCGGTTGCAACCTGGTCGTTCCTGGATTTGCCTGTGTGCATGAACCCTGCTTCCTCACCTATCATGGCTGTCACGTAGTTCTCAACAGCCATGTGGATATCCTCCACAGATGGGTCCATGTCAAGGGCCTCGACACCCTCCTCCCTGAGGGTTTCAAGGGCTTCTATGATCTTATCTGCCACTTCCTCAGGTATTATACCCTCATGGGCCAGCATCGTTGTGTGTGCAATGTTACATTCAACATCCGCCTCGAATATGTGGTGGTCGAATGTGAGGGATGAGGTGAACTCCGCTGCCTCATCCTCCATGCCCCTCTTCAATCTGCCAGCCCTCAGGTTCAAGTTTTTCACCTATTCCCTGTTTTTCCATTCGGTGTATCCGCACTTACCGCAGGCGTATCTGTCCCCATGGTCTGCCATGAAGACACCGTTTGAGCATCTCACACAGAAGGGGTTCTTCCTTACGAGTTTATCACCCTTTACCTCGTAGAGTTCGAACTTCTTCATCTATTCCTCCTCCTCTTCCTCTTGTGCCTCTGTGTTCTTCTTTATGACGTGTTCAGGTTCTATCTCGGTGAGCTTATCCATTGAATCATATACCTTGGCGTATCCTGAGGCCCTTGGTTCGCCGAATCCCTGGTCGATCTTGTCAACCACAAGTAGGTCCTTATCCGCGTCGAGCATTGCGACGAGTTTGTTCTTAACATCAAGGACCTTCGGTGTTGATTCACCCTCATATAAGCATTCGAACCTTATCTCCTTTCTGTTTAAGAGTGGGTTTTCCTTTTCCTCGATTATTCTGATCTCCATTCTATGCCTCCTCAAAGTTTTTTATGAGTTCTTCAGCTCTTTTCCGTGTTTCGATGGCCCTCACCAGCACAACACCCTCATTTGGTTGCCCATAGAGGATTACAGTGTCTGCTGGGGCCATTAAGATTGATGGTAAAACAGCCAGGTCTTCCTCTCCATCAACGACTATCATGAAGCGTTCACCCCTTCTTGACCCATCTATGGCCTTTTTGATGGAGTTCCAGAGGTCCTCTGTTATGGTGCCTGGCGGATTCGTGGATCTGATAATGGTTGCTGTGTCATTGAATTCATGGTCAGAATCCCTTCTCTGGATCCTGTTATCTATTATGCTGATGTCCGGTTTCAGGCCATGCTCCAGTGCATTGCGTGTTATGACATCACCAACCGTTATGAGAAACGAATCCCCCACATCAATGTTTAGGAAGGATTCATGGAGCTCTCCAAGGGGTTTCTTGAGCTCTGCCCTGAGTTTTTCCGGTAGAATGTACACTATCTGACCCTCAGTGCGTATTCACCAGGAAGTTTTATGTCGAGCTCCCTGGCTATGTCTGATTTCTCTGGATCTATGATTATGAGCAGTCCGCTCCAGTTGGTGGATGCTGGAACATTGCAGACCGGGCAGCGTTCGTCGCTGGTGATTCTCTTACACCTTGTGCATGCCTTCTCAGTCATTTTTTACTCTTCCTCTTCTCTTCTTCAATCCATTCGAATTTTCCAAGACCGGGCTGCCTCATGATGAGTCCAACCTTCACACCCTCTCTCCTGCCCTTGAGGCTCAGCGCGACTATCCTTGCCCTTACAAGGTCGCCCTCATCCAGGCGTTTACCTGTCTCCTTACCGGTGAGGGAGCCCTTCTTGGCATCATAGGTTATGTAATCGTCTGTTACCTGTGAAACGTGCACAAGACCGTCCACCGGCCCAATACGCACGAATGCTCCGAACTCTGCAATCTCTATTACCTCACCCTCAACGATCTCATGGAGTTCTGGTTTGAAGAAGAGGGCTGTGAATGTCACCTCATGGTAGGCAGCGCCGTCACCCATTATGACCTTTCCGATTCCTATATCCTCTATTTCCTTTACGGTTATCATCTGGCCGAGGTTCCTGTCCATCCTTCCAACATAGGTTTCGTTGAGAACCTCTATGGCAACCTCCTCCAGTGGCTCCTCAAAGCGGTCTGGAGGTATTCTGACTGTATCAACAATTTTTGTTATATAATACAATGGGATCCCCCATTAAAGAATTACTCCATATATTTCTCTCTGTAGAGTTCTATGGAGTGATTTACGGCTTCAAGTGCCTTTTCGGCACCCTCCCATCCGATTATCTCTGTCTCCTTACCTTCAAGGTTCTTGTAGACCTGGAAGAAGTGTGCTATCTCCTTCGGGATGTGTTCGGGTATGTCTGATATATCCTTGACATCACTGTAGTGGGGGTCCTCAAGAGGCACCGCCAGGATCTTATCGTCCTGGTCTCCACCATCGATCATTCTGAGAAGGCCTATGGGCCTTGACTCTATGATGCATCCAGGGAACGTTGGCTCATCCATGAGTACCATGATGTCCATGGGGTCGCCGTCATCGTAGAGTGTCCTGGGTATTATACCGTACTCTGCAGGGTAGAATACGGGTGAGTAGAGTACCCTGTCAAGTGCAAATGCCTCAAGGTCCTTGTGGTATTCATACTTGTTCCTTGAACCCCTGGGTATTTCGACAACTGCATATACCACCTCTGGTACTGATGGTCCAGGTTCAATATCCTTCCACAGATTCATAAAAAACCTCCTATTCATATATGCCCATCAACTGCAAGATATTTTTTCTGCCTCAGGTAGACCACGGGTATGCCCTGTGACCTTGCCCTTTCCCTGAGCTCCCGGTCAGCGGTGCAGAGCACGTCTGAGATCCTGAGAAGCGCATCGTCAACAGATTCACCCTCACGGAGTTTCTCGTCAACCACCCTGAATGGTGGTCTTCGTGCCAGTGAAAGGCCAATGGAGGCGGCTATCCTTGCATCGCCACCTGAATGCCTCCTTATGCCCTCAAGTTCCCCTATCACAAAGGAGGGGACAAGGAGCTCATGGGTCGGGAAGAGTCTCCGGAGCTCAGATACTATGTCGACCCTGAACTGGTGGGGTATCATAAAAAATTGGTGTCTATAACCACCCTATTTGATGATACCATATCCTATCAGCCTCCATCTTGCTCCGACCCTTCTTGAGAGGGCTATCCTCTGACCCTCCTCTGCGCAGGCAGGTAGTTTCAGGACGACATCAGCGTCATCAGCCCTTGCTGATTTAACAACACCCACGGTGGTTGTGGTACCGACGTTTATCATCAGGGGCTCCCCTGTCTTTATGGGCTCTACCTTGGTCTCCTCCCTGGTACCCACGACCCTCTCAAGGAGGTGGGTCTCCATGGTGAAGGAGTGCCTTACAGGTGGGAGGGTGCCGGGTTCACCGGCCACTGAACCTGAAAGTGAGTCTGCCTTGGTCAGTGAGGGGTCAAGGAGGGTTCCGACACCCACAAGGCCCCCGGGACCAACCTCATCCATCTCCTCCCCCCCTGCCACAAGGCCTGTGATGGTGGAGTGGAGGCTCATCCAGGACTGTTTACCGTCTTTTTTAACCTGTATGCCGGGTTTTATCTCTATCTCATCCCCAACCCTGAATTTACCCTGGACAAGTGAACCGCCTATAACTCCACCTGCAAGGTGTTCAGGGTCAACCCCTGGCTTGTTTATATCAAAGGACCTGGCCACGTACATCCTGGCAGGCTTATCAACATCCCTTCTGGGTGTTTTGATTTTCTCCTCAATTGTCTCAATGAGAATATCAATGTTGGCGCCCTGCTGTGCAGATACAGGTATTATAGGTGCATCCTCGGCACATGTACCCTTCACAAATTCCTTGATTTCCCTGTAACTCTCAAGGGCCCTTTCCCTGGAGACTATGTCTATCTTGTTCTGGACAACGATAACATCCTTAACCCCTATAACATCCAGAGCCATGAGGTGCTCCTTTGTCTGGGGCTGGGGGCATGGTTCATTGGCGGCTATTACGAGTATGGCGCCGTCCATGAGGGCGGCTCCAGAGAGCATGGTTGCCATGAGTGTTTCATGCCCCGGAGCATCCACAAAGGATACCTTCCTCAGAAGCTCGGTCTCTGTGCCGCACCTCTCACAGATCTCTGCAGTCGTGTAGCACATGGGGGCTTCACACTGGGGACACTTCCTGAAGGTTATGTCAGCATAGCCCAGGCGGATTGATATGCCCCTCTTGGTTTCCTCACTGTGGGTGTCTGTCCAGACACCTGAAAGGGCCTTTGTAAGGGTTGTTTTACCATGGTCCACGTGCCCCACAAGACCAATGTTTATTTCAGATTGATTTTTCACGGATTACACCTATAAAATCTTTTATTATTCCTCATCGGCGCCAAGGAGCTCTTCAAGTGGCTTTTCACCCTTCTCGATAACCACTGTGTTTATCTGTACTATGTCCTCTGATACCGTGTTTCCCCTGAATGTTTTCCTTCTCCTTTCACCCTTACGTGCAGGTTTGTACCCCACACCACCTGATACAAGGCTTCTAACTCTCCTTGCGCCGGGCACAGTCTTCTTCATCGGGAAACCGTTCTTATCGCTTCCACCTGTGATTTTCAGTTTGTATCCTTTGAGGCCTATTACTGAACCATCGAATTCGTCCCCTATTGTGAGGCCAATGAGGGCCTTTGATTCTGATGGTTCTACCTCCATCTGGACACTCTTCTCCTTATCTGAAATCACAACCTTAAATGCCAATATATCTCCTCCTTTCTTCAATTAAAATGGTGCCTTCATTCCCCAGTCAGGATTCTTCTTCCTCTTGATCTCCGCTATCCTCTCCAGAAGATCAAGCTCTTCCTCTGTCAGATCCCCTGAAAGTTCATCCACTAGTATTCTGTAGTGGTTCTCGGGTATGTCAACGTAGAGCGTGTCGCCCTCATTGATTGTCTTCCCGTAAGCGGCGTCCTTTATTGCCATTGCAACCTTCTGGCCGCGTGATGCTGATTTAAGGTTCTCACCCTTATCCTGCATGCTCTCAACGGTACCCACAGTTTCTCCTTCCTCGTTCATGAGGGGATAACCCTGTTTTATGACACCTGAAAGGACCTCAACGCCGCCGATTGCAGGTTTGCTCTGCCTGAAGACGAGTTTCGGGATGAGTCTTATGCTCGCAGGTTTTATAATTGCATCCATCCACTTTTTCTTCTTCTCTTCCTCAATGGCCCTGACCCATTCCTCATATTCTTCCATGAGCCTGTAGATGACGTTCCCCTGAAAGAGTTTGATGTCTGAGTTTTTGAGTTCCTGGGCCGCTGAGGGAATCACCTTCACATTGAAGGCTATTATGGCCCCGTAGACCCTGTCCTCCTGGAGGGATATTCCTGCATTCACAACGTCCCTCCTTGAAACGTCTCCAATGTCAGCCACCTTGATTGGGACATCCATGTCCCTCAGTATCTTCACCACCGCTTCAAGGGACCCCAGGGTATCGGCCTTTACAACCACACCCGCCTCGTCGGTGTCTATCTTGATGTCCTCTATTTCACTGAGTATCTCCTCTCTGACCTTCTCGGGATCCGTCACCACACGGAGGGGTGAACCCGCCATTACATCGTCGATGTCGGGTGCCACGATCTTTATACCTGCAGCAGCCACCACCTCATCGACCTTCTGGAACTTCTTCCGGGACTCCCTCATCTCCTCAAGGGGTCTGGGTTTCAGGAGGGACCTTATCCTGGTGGATATGACATCCGTCGATGTCATCATGGCGATGGTGTCATTCTTACGGAGTATGCCGTCATAGATAACAGCGTCAATGGTCATCCCCAGACCTGTCTCCTCCTTAACCTCAAGGATAGTTCCCCTGGCAGGGGAATCCTCCTCAATCTTAAGCTGCTCCCTGAGGTACTGCTGTGCAAGTCCCATGAGCATGGTGAGGAGTTCAGGTATCCCCTCTCCGGTCACCGCACTTATGGGTATTATGCTGACCTGTGAGGCGAAGTTGGTTACCCTGTCGAACCTCTCTGATTCGAAGCCCTCCTCGTGGAGCCTGCCCACAAGTTCATAGACCTTTGTGTCCAGTTTCTGCTGGACCTGGATGTCCTGCTTGCTGAAGGTCTCCATGAAGGGCCGGCCTTCACTGGCCCTCCATCCGTGGATCCTGTCTATCTTGTTTGCAGCCACCACGAATGGTGTCCTGTACATCTTCAGGATGTTGAGGGCCTCCTGTGTCTGTGGCTTGAATCCCTCATTTATATCAACGATGAGTATCGCGAGGTCTGCAAGGGCTCCTCCACGTTTACGGAGGGTTGTGAACGCTTCATGTCCAGGGGTGTCTATGAAGAAGAGTCCTGGTAGCGTCTCCCTGATTGAGAATTTTTTAAGGAAATCTCCGCATATGTTTTCAATGACATCCATGGGTATCTCTGTGGCCCCTATGTGCTGGGTTATACCACCCGCCTCCCTTGCGGCAACTGCACTGCCCCTTATATGGTCAAGGAGGGTGGTTTTCCCGTGATCCACATGTCCAAGTACTGAGACTATGGGTGATCTGATCTTCATTGAAATCTCCGCGTTCATTCCTCGTATACCATTTCCCTATCAGGCAACTCATAGCTGCAAATTTCTGATTCCTTAAAGAAAAGTTTAATCTCCCTCTCGGCTGATTCTGGAGAATCTGAGGCATGGATTATGTTTCTACCTGTTTCAAGGGCGAAGTCTCCCCTGATTGTTCCGAGTTCTGCCTCTGCAGGGTTTGTTGCGCCCACCATCTTCCTTATGATGGAGATGCAGTCCTTACCCTCTATGACCATTGCAAGTACAGGGGCTGATGTTATGTAGTCCACCAGGTCCCTGAAGAATGGTTTCTCCCTGTGTTCCTGGTAGTGTTCCATTGCAAGGTCTTCCGGGATCTGGAGCATCCTGGCGGCGACTATCTTGAGTCCCTTATCCTCGAAGCGGGATATTATCCTTCCTGCGAGGCGCCTCTTTACTGCGTCAGGTTTTAGCATTACAAAGCTTCTTTCCATCATTTTTTAACCCATTTAACTTTTCTTGGAACCCTTCCCAGTTTGATCATGTTTTTCTCACATTTGCTGCTGCAGAAGAAATAGATTGTGCCGTCCTTCTTAACGTACATCTTTCCTGTGCCTGGCTCTATTTCTTCATGGCAGAATGAACAGACTCTCATTTACAAACACCTGCCTGATCAGGGGGTCCTGATTTCCTTTGCCTCTCTGATTGTGTCAAGGAGCATCAGGATATCGCCTTCCCTTATTGGACCCATGACGTTCCTTGTGAGTATCCTTCCCTTATCTCTTCCATCAAGGATTCTGCACTTGACCTGCATTACCTCTCCAGTCATTCCGGTTCTCTTCAGAACCTCAATAACCTCTGCTGGAGTTGCTTCCTCCATTAAATCACCTTTGTATTAAATTGAAGGTGAAAGGCTTTTTCTGCCTTTCATCTATTTTTTAAGTTCTTCAACCTTCTCTATTATTTCGTTTATGAGGTCCTCGGCGTCGCCGGCTTCAACTATGGCTGCTGATGCTGTGCCGACGTTGAGGCCTGCGGCTGCACCCAGTTCATCCTTGGTTGGAAGGTATATGTATGGTATTTCCTTTTCCTCTGTAAGGAGTGGGAGGTGAGCCACGATTTCGGCTGGTTCAACATCCTCAGCCACAAGTACGAGCTGTGCGACTCCCCTTTCAACCGCCTTGGTAACCTCGTTTGTACCCTTTGATATCTTACCTGTTTCCCTGGCTATTTCAAGTGCCTCTGCGGCCTTGTCAGCCAGTTCCTTTGGTACATCAAATTTCACATAGATTGCCTTTGCCATGTTTTTACCTCCTTTTTCATCTGGTTTTTCTACCATCCATCGGTAATTACACCAATCTGGACAACTAATCCAAATTATGGATTAACATGAGGTGGGTAGTGCCCTTTATATGTTCTCTGTATATAAAACTTGCTGGATACAGATTTTCATCAGAAATCGTACTTAGATTAATCCCGGATAATCCAGTTAGACACCCAGGAAAACAAGGATTAAATAGAATTGTGGACTCATCACATATAAAGTTTTGCCGCAGGCAAAAAGGGAATGAATGATGGATGTATGTGAGAATTACATCCTCTTAGCTGCCAGTTCAATATCAGAAGCCTTAACAGTTTTTCTTCCAGCATGTTTTGCAAGTTTAACTGCATTTAGGGCTATCTCTTCACCTTTGGCTTCAAGGACTTTTGCAAGGGCTTCCCTTGCATCATCACTTACCCTCTCTGCACCGGCATTCTTTATTATTCTTCCAATTGGAGCTATTGGCAATTCCATAATTAACCACCTCATTTTATGTAATATAATCTATTCATATTATCCTATATAAATATATCGCTAATCTGGAGGTTTTTCTGGCCCATTGATTGGTCCATGGGGCACCTAAACAGAATCAGTATATTCACAAGTGGCTGGAGGGTGAGAGATTAACCTCAGAGTGTTCTAATGAAAAATAGAAAAACTTAAAACAGAAAAAATATTCAAGAAAAATTTAAATGTTTATTACGTCCTCTTTTCCTTTATAACGGACCTGAGCTGGTTTATATCAGGTTCAACCTCAACTGGTTCTGTTGAAGCCCTTATGGCGGTGTCAGGATCCTTAAGCACGTGACCTGTTACAACGCAGACCACTCGCTCACCCCTGTCAATAACACCCTCCTCCACCAGTTTCAGCAGTCCTGCTATGGATGCTGCGGATGCCGGTTCAACACCTATACCCTCCCTCCTTGCGAGGAGTTTCTGGGCAGATAATATCTCCTCATCGGTCACTGTCTCAGCATATCCCTCTGACTCATAGATTGCCCTCAGGGCCTTGAGGTAACTCACAGGCGCCCCAATCCTTATGGCGGTCGCAACCGTCTCAGGATTCTTAACAGGGTCAATCTCCATCCTGCCCTTCCTGAAAGCCTCAACTACTGGTGCGGCACCCTCTGCCTGTATACCCGTCATC
Organism: Methanothermobacter sp. K4; assembly: GCF_022014235.1. Classification (NCBI taxonomy): domain Archaea; kingdom Methanobacteriati; phylum Methanobacteriota; class Methanobacteria; order Methanobacteriales; family Methanobacteriaceae; genus Methanothermobacter; species Methanothermobacter sp. K4. The sequence continues at coordinate 210,624 of NZ_JAKLTD010000003.1, read as the reverse complement.
ATTGGCCTCTCCTCAATGAAACCTGCCCTGTGGAACTCTGAGATACCCTTCCATATGGCTGATATGTTCCCTGCGTTACCAACAGGTAGTATGATACGGTCCGGAGACTCCCAGCCAAGGTCATCCACTATCTCAAAGCCTATGGTCTTCTGCCCCTCAAGCCTGAAGGGGTTAACCGAGTTGAGGAGGTAGAGCTCCCCCATGAGAGCAAGTTCCGTTACCGCCTCGAGGGCCTCATCGAAGTTTCCCCTGACAGATAAAACCTGGGCACCATGGAACATTGCCTGTGCAAGTTTGCCAAGGGCAACCTTACCTGAAGGTAGGAGCACCACGCAACCGAGCCCGGCCCTTGCTGCGTAGGCTGCGAGAGAAGCAGATGTATTGCCTGTCGAGGCACAGCCCACCGTATCAACACCAAGTTCAACGGCCTTTGTGATACCGACACTCATACCCCTGTCCTTGAAGCTACCTGTGGGGTTGGAACCCTCCACCTTCACATGTAGTTCAATACCAAGCTCCCCCCCAATGTTATCGCACCTCACAAAGGGTGTTCCCCCCTCATCAAGGCTCACTATCCTTGAGGGGTCCACGGGCATGAACTCCCTGTACTTCCACATGTTCTGCCTTCTGCAGCTGAATGTGTCCCTTGAAACCTCCACTTCACATTCAACCTCAAGTACTGACCCGCATTCACTGCAGGTGTATATGATCTCGTTCAGTTCATACTCCTTACCGCATGATATGCACCTTATCACATGGTCACCATCCATTGAATGTATTATCAGAATAAATCAGGGGGTCCTTTCCCTGGACACCACCTATATTGATGTCTTTATGTAGTTGTAGATTCCCAGTGTCAGGTTTGCCTCAACGAATGCCGCCACCACAAGGAACAGAACCCCTATACCAAGTAACATGAGGGACTCCTGAAGCTCATCCTGGTTCCTGCCAAAGAAGTGACCCAGCCTTTCCATGAAGGACCCGTACCATGTCTCGGTGAAGAGATCGCTGAAGAAGTGGTAGGTGAAACTTGCAAGCCTGAAACCAGCCGCCCCGGCAATTATGAGTCCTGGAATCTCAAATATTCCATGGGGGGCCGTCAGAATTATGAAGTCCCCCAGTGGGGCCTGTGAAGCAAAGAACCCTATAAAAAGACCGTTTATTATAAGGAACAGCGCCGTGAAAACCCCCAGGAGCAGACCTCCCCCATAGATGAGCAGGGCGGCCTGGAGGTTGTGAAAGAATATCGATGCTGTCGAGAGTTTCAGTTCACCCTCGGCTATGCTCCTTCTGAATTCATCCATCATTGGCTTCAGTAGCGGCTCAATGGCCCCTGAGAAAGCGTATCCTGCAAAAAGGGATATGAGGAACAGGAAGGTTGAGGCCAGAAGGAAGGTCTCATTGCTCCTCATAAGGTAAGCCAGTGTCCCCTCATACTTTTCCTTCTTCATTTTACCCCTCAAGCACCCTCCCCGCAGTGGAAAGGGCCTTCTTTCTTTTTCTGGAAAGCTCCTCAAAGAACTTTCTGATGAACTCTGCAGTATTATTTTTGCACTCCCCACACATAAGTGTACCGTTTCTGCAGGATTCATAGATCTCCTCAAGTTCAGGGTCAGAGCCAGACATGTGGTAAAGGAGGGTCTCATAGATTATGCAGTCCTCAGGGACACCCCCAAGTTCCCTCTGCTCCTTCAGGGTCTCCCTTCCACCGGTCTTGGCATTCCTTATCTTCTCCTCAGCCTCCTCTGGAGTGTCACTCAGGAATATTGCAGATTTTGGCCTGCTGCTTGACATTTTACCCCCGGTAAGGCCCCCCATGAACCTGTGATAGGTGGATGATGGCAGGATGAATCCGTACTTCTCCCTGAACCTCCCTGCTATGTCCCTTGTGAGCCTTATGTGGGGGTCCTGGTCCGGGCCCACAGGGACAACAGTGGGCTTCGGGCCCCCCAGCTCCTCAAGCTGGGGGTGGAGTATATCTGCCACCTGTATTATGGGTGCGTACATGTGGGCCATGCTTGTTGAGCCTGTGAAGCCATATATGGCCCTCAGTTCATTGAAGTTGACCTTACCTGCAAGGACATAGGCAAGGTCCTCCACCATGAGGTTCTCTGACTGGAGGTATACGTGTATGTTATCCTTTGTGAGGTCAAGTCCCAGTGCAATGTAGCCTGCAATGTACTCCTCAATGGCTATCCTCCTGGAGGCCTCAAAGTCGATACCCCTTGCCGAGTAGGCCTCCATGTCGGCTATCGGTATGAATATCTCGGCACCCAGTTTATCGTACCACCTGAGCTGGTCCACGATCATCTTGTGGCCTATGTGCATCCTGCCACTTGGCATCATCCCTGTTACAACTGCAAAGTCGCTGCCACTCCTTATGGCCTCAAGTATCCTGCCGTAGTCCCTGTGCCCGAAGACTATACCTCTCCTCATGAGCCAGCTGGGTTCAGGCACATCCTCAAGGACTTCACTGAATGGTCTCACACCGAATTTTTCAATAAGATCCATGTATTCAAGGTTTGCTGATCCCCACGGGTCTATCAATCATATCACCTGCACCTATGGTCTTATCCAGTCAACAAGGTAATAGGTTACATCCATCACCTGCACCTATGGTCTTATCCAGTCAACAAGGTAATAGGTTACATCCATCACCT
>NZ_JAKLTD010000003.1:176062-207868 GCF_022014235.1 Methanothermobacter sp. K4 | reverse complement strand
CATCCATCACCTGCACCTATGGTCTTATCCAGTCAACAAGGTAGTAGGTTACATCCATCACCTGCACCTATGGTCTTATCCAGTCAACAAGGTAGTAGGTTACATCCTCCTCATCGTCCAGGAAGGCCAGGAGGAGTTTCTTGTTCACCCCATGGGCCACCCTGACGTAGCTTGAAAAGTCCAGGGCATGGATGGTGTCATTCTCGGATATAACCCTCACAAGGTATGCTGAGTGGGTCCTGTCCGGGGCTCCTCCCCTCTCATACAGTCTGAACTCTGCACCGTACTTGAAGCCTGTTTTTACGATGTAACCCCTGTTTCTGAGGTCCCTGTAGACCAGATACTTACTGTAGAGGCCCCTCTCAGCCAGGAGTGATATGAATTCCTCCATTGAAACCTCATCGTCGTCCCTCTTAAGCGTGAGCTTACCCCTCTCCATGAGATGCGCTGCCTCAATCAGTGAAATCTGCAGCCTGTCCTCATAGAGTTTACCGTAGTGGCTCTTGCCGTGCAGCCTCCTTGCATCCGAGTCCGGTTTTATGGTTACAACCTCGTCTCCCAGCTGTCCTTCCATCTATAAACCCCTCTAATTTATGGCAATTGTATGCACAGATCCTTATGTTTTGGAGATTAACGCATGCCTGGAAAGGAATAATATCATGACAATGGCATGCCTCTCCTTAAGATCCCACTCCAGAGAAGAACCCTACTCAATAATAGCATGCCTCTCCTTAAGATCCCTCTCCTTCTTTCCAAGGATTGCCATGAACTCTGCTATGAGTCCATCCAGGAAAAGATGGGTGCTGTCCTCAAAGAGTGTGCCCATGGGTGTGAGGTCATCGTAGTCGCCCCTTAAAACACCAGAGGTGTAGTACTTCCAGGCCTCCTTTGTTTTGCTTGGTATGCATATTACAACGTCGCTGTGCTCTGTCAGTGTTGACTGGGGAGTTGCGGTTACCGCGATGACCGTTGCCCCAACCGACTTTGATGTGGTTGCTGCCAGCGTGACGGTCTTTGTTTCACCTGACCCTGAAATCGCAATCAGGCAATCCTCATCGCTTATTGCAGGTGTTGTAACGTCTCCAACCACGTAAACCGTGAACCCAAGGTGCATGAGCCTCATTGCAAAGGCCTTTCCAACAAGCTCTGACCTCCCTGTACCCACGATGAAAACGGCCCGGGCATCCATTATCCTTGTTATCATCTGCTCAAGTTCAGACTCGTCAACCTTTTCAATGGCGTTTATGGCATGTTCAGTTATCTTATGGACAGTGTTTTTGAGTATCTCCATTGCAATCAACTTTATATACTTCTATCATTCTGGCAGTTCGTAATCCTTATACCTGCATTCCTTATCCTGTTTTTGATTTTTCTATCATTCTGGCAGGTTCGTAATCCTTATACCTGCATTCCTTATCCTGTTTTTGATGTTGAGATTTATAAGCAGTGGTGTTATCTTCTCAATGACCCTGGCATTTTCAAGGCCGCCACAGTCAATGGCCCTCACACCATCTATCTTCTCTGCGAGTTCAGATGCAATATCAAGGGCATCCCTGTGGTCAGAGGCGATGAGACAGTCACAGTCCACAGGTCCTGTTATGTCAAGGAGGGCCGATGCGCTTATATTGTTGAATGCCGCCGCAACCCTTGTGCCCTGGTCCTCAAGGAACCTTGCGGCTCTCTCGGCAGCTGAGCCATCCCAGAGGTCAATGTATTGCACCGCTGAGCCCCCAAGGCAGCTGTCAATGGGGACTGTGGCATCTATGAGCACCTTACCCTTAATTGCCTCCTTAACTGATCCCAGTGTGGCCATCTGCGCCTGCAGTGGAACTGTCAGAATTGCCACCTCAGCCTCCTCAGCGGCCTCAGCATTTGTGGCGCCCCTAACCTTGAGGTCATCCCTTTCAGCGATTTCAAGGACCTTTTGAGCTGCACTGACAGCTTTTTCAGTGTCCCTTGAACCTATGATTACTTCTTCTCCTGCTAATGCAAGTCTCAGGGCAATTCCAAGGCCCTGGTCACCTGTTCCACCTAGAACTGCGATCTTCATAATATCACCATATTACCTCAATCAATGATCTTTCCATGAACTCAATTAATTTTGATATGATTACCGGTCAATGATCCCCTTAAGGAATTCAACACTCCAGATACAACTATCTGTCAATGATCCCCTTAAGGAATTCAATACTCCAGATACAACTATCTGTCAATGATCCCCTTAAGGAATTCAACACTCCTCTCAACCTCACCTGGTGTTTTAACCTCAACCGTAAGGATCCCCCTGTACCCTATACCCCTTAAACCATCAATAATGGTCCCGAAATCCAGTGAACCATCGCCAAGGGCATCGTGGCTGTCAACCTCGCCGTTGTTGTCGGATAGGTGGACGTGCCCCACCCTCGGGGACACCATCTCAGCTTCACTGTAACCCATGGTTGCTGCGTGGGCAGCGTCAAGTGTCACCTGGCTTTCAAGTTCATCTGCAACCAGCCAGAGCTCCTCAAGTTCCCTTAGAAGGGGGCCCTCTAGGCGGGGCATGTTCTCAGGGTAGATGCCGGCACCCCTATCCTCTGCGTATTCAGATATAACTGAAAGTGATTCAAGGTTACGCTGAACTATGAGGTCCCTGTGGGGTCTTCCAAGGAATGGGACACTCCCTGGATGTACAACAACCACCTCAGAGTCGAGTTCAACTGCAAGGTCAACTGCAGATTTAACCTCAGCTATGGACGCCTCCCTGATCCCCCTGTTGAGGGATGCTATGTTTATGTCTGAGATGGGTGCATGCACCGTGAAATCAAGGCTGAAGGAGTCAGCCACCTCCACATCATCCAGGGGGTACTCATAGATTATCTCACAGCAATCTGCCCCTGCATCCTCAATCCAGGTGAGCATCTCCTCCAGTGAAAGTGGGGAGAGTGCAAGTGTTGAGACACCTATCCTCATCCAGATCACCTAGGCCTCGGGTCGCACCCTTGCCCTCACAGGTATGTTGTGCTTCACTGCCTCCATGATTATATCTGCAAGTTCTATGTCCCTTCTGAGCTTTATGGTGCCCTTTTTACCCACCGTTGCTGTGAAGAGGTACTCGTCCTCAACCAGTATGTCGAATGACACGCCCACAGCATCCCTGCCAAAGTTGAGGACCACGTAGTTTCCTGCAAGTTCAACCGGGACCTCAAGGGTCTCCTCAAGTTCCCTCTCCTCCAGTGGCTCAACACCGATACTTATACCTATGCTCTTCTCGATCTCCTCTATGGTCTTCCCCTTCTTGCCTATGACCTGGGGGATGTACTTCTCCTCTATCCAGACCCTTGCCCTCTCATCGGATTCAAGTTCAACCCTGACCCTTGCGCCGGGTAGCCTCTTGCGGAACTCCCTCTCGATTTCCCTCTCAGCTATCCTGTGGGCCGACGGTTTCCGTCCTCCGGGGGATGCCTTTGAGACATCCATGACTATCGTCTGCTCACCGTAGGTGTATATCTCATGCATGAGCTCCCCTGACTCAAGGTCCCTTATCTCTATGACCGGCCTTGCAAGGTCGGCCTCCTGCATACCCGTCGGAACCTTAACGGTTAGGGATACATCATAGACCGCCTTCACCTCTCCATCCTCGATGAATATGGTTGTGTCAACCACTGAGGGTATAACACCAAGCTCCACCCTGCCCAGGATCCTCTGTATGGCATCTATGGGCCTTGTGGCATGGACAACCCCCACCATGCCCACACCTGCAAGTCTCATATCAGCGAAAATCCTGAAGTCGCGGGTCTTCCTTAGCTCATCATAGATGGTGTAGTCGGGCCTTACAAGGAGCAGTATGTCGGCGGTCTTCTGCATGTCCCTTTCGATGGGCGCGTACTGGGTTATCTCGTCACCCACCTGGAGGTCCCTGGGGGACTCCATGGTCTTTACAACGGCCCTCATCTCCCTGCTGTAGAACTCTGCCACTGCCTGGGCAAAGGTACTCTTACCTGCCCCCGGCGCCCCTGCTATGAGGACGCCCTTGGCAGTGTCCCTCAGCCTATCAATCAGCCTCTCTGAGAGCCTGTAGTCCTCAAGGGAGACCCTGGCAACCGGCCTCACTGCGGTTATCTCGAAGGCCTCTGAGAAGGGCGGCCTTGCTATTGATATCCTGTACTCCCTGAACTGGACAACGGTGGCGCCCTCCATCTCTATCTCAATGAAGCTTTTGAAGTCGCTCTTGGCCCTTTCAACTATCTCACGGGCCATCCTGTTTATATCTGCATGTTTGAGTGGCTTGCTGTCTATTTCAACCAGCCTTATTTCCCCTGGCCGCCCCTTCTTGGCCATGGGTACAACGTTCTCTTTGAGGTGCACCGACATGGTGTAATCATCAAAGTACTTGCTTATCTCAAGTTCCTCATATTCCAGGACCTCTGGTTTAATGTAGAAGACGTCAAGTCCCTGGGCCTTCCCGACCTCTGCCTGCACCCTGTCGCTGGTTATGAGGAGTGCATCGTACTCCCTTGCGGTTGCCCTTATCATGGCGTCTATCTCACCGCCCCTTGAGAGTGAGATCTCATCCACTGTGGGGCGGCGCCCTACAAAGATCATTGATATTATGTTCTCCTTGTGGAGCCTCTGGAGGTTCTTCAGCTCCTCAAGGCCATTGAACCCGGTTTCCCTCCCACGGTTGGCCTGGTATTCAAGTTCAGATACAACTGCCTCGGGCACTATCACCTCACTGCCCCTGAACTCCTCCTCCTGCACTATACCGGTGATACGCCCATCAACTATAACACTTGTATCTGGAACGATCTTCATCTAACCATCTCCATATATTTCATCAGGATCAAAGACCCTTACGGCGTCCTCCCTGACCCTTAATTCATCCCCATCAATGCTGCGGTAGAAGCAGGACCGGTAACCTGTATGGCAGGCACCTCCCTCCTGTTCCACCTTCAGCACGACTGCGTCGGCGTCACAGTCCACAAGGACCTCCCTGACCCTCTGGAGGTGTCCCGAACTCTCACCCTTGAGCCAGAGTTTCCCACGGGACGTGCTCCAGTAGTGGGCAAGCCCTGTCTCCAGTGTCCTCTCGAGGGCCTCACGGTTCATGTAGGCCACCATGAGGACCTCACCTGTCCTCTGGTCCTGTGCCACTGCAATTATGAGGTCCTCGCCATTGATATTATGTCTGAAATTTAAAATGTTAACATCTCCTTTGATCTATTCTTCTCTTTATATATTCAAGCAATCCACAACCTAAAACCTGACATTCAAACCTATTCACAGCAGGATCTTCTTCAACCTATCCACGATCTCAGTTCTATCCACAGCCTCCTGTGAAGCGTCCTCCATGTCCCTCAATGTGACCTTACCCTCCTGGAGGTCCCTTTCACCTGTGAGGACCACAAATCTTGCCCCAAGGTGGTCGGCGTGGGATAAAGCCTTTCGGAGTTTTCTCCCTGCCAGATCCATGTCAGCCGCTATACCCTCATTTCTGAGTTCCTGTGTTATCCTGACCGCCTCCGGGAGTGTTGATTCATGTATGGGTATCACAAAGACGTCGACCATCCTCATGTCTCCCTCATCCATTTCAAGGGCATTCATGAGGCGGTCAAAGCCAAATGCAAAGCCCGTTGATTCAACCCTTTCGCCCCCAAAGGTTTCAACAAGGTTGTATGTGCCGCCGCCACAGATCTGTCGCTGGGCGCCGAGTCTTGGAACATAAATCTCAAATACTGCACCGGTGTAGTAGTCAAGTCCCCTTGCTATTCCCAGGTTCACATGGTACTCCTCAAGACCGAAATGCCCCAGTGTATCCACAAGTTCAGCGAACTCCTCGAGGGCCCTGAGGGACTCTGAGTAACCCTCAAGGAGCCCCCTGACATCATCAAGTACCTCAGGACCCCCCTGTGTGCCTATGAGGTTCATGAGGATATCCCTGCTCTCAGGGGATATTTCAACCCTTTCAAGGCAGGATTCGAGTTCATCCACGTCGCCCTTATCTATTATGCCCATTATCCTGTCCTGGAGTTCATCCTCTATGTTCTCCCTCCCAAGGATTCCCCTGAGGATCCCAAGGTGCCCAACGTGGACCTCGAATCCCTCAAGTCCAAGCCTCCGGAGGGACTCCGCTGCAAGGGTTATGACCTCTGCCTCTGCCAGCGGTGACCTTCCCCCTATCAGTTCACATCCGAACTGCCAGAACTGCCTGAAGCGGCCCGCCTGGGGCCTCTCATATCTGAAGCAGCTCCCGAAGTAGTACATCTTTATCGGTTTGGGTTCACGCTGCATCTCATTCATGTAGAGCCTGGCGACCGGTGCTGTGAGTTCCGGCCTCAATGCCAGTTCCCGGCCACCCTTATCTGTGAAGTGGTAGATCTGGTTCACCACCTCCTCACCTGATTTCACTGTGAAGAGCTTGAGGTCCTCAAAGATGGGTGTTTTGATCTCATGGTAGCCGTAGGTCTCAAATGTCCTTCTGAGTACGTTTTCAACCTCTTTCCTGTTTCTCATCTCAGCGAAAAGAAAATCTCTGGTTCCTCGCGGTCTTGATATATCCATGGCAGTAATTCCTCCAGTAAAAATGATAAAGGGGATGATAGGAGATTCATCATTCATAATATTTAAGGTATTCCTTGAGCATCTTGGGGAAGGATGTGGCATTCAGGAACCTCAGTCCCAGTCGCTCTGCCCAGACCCTTATACCATCATCGGCAGCCACGACACCGGCACCGAGCTCCTTGGCAAGAAGGAGGACGTCAAGGTCAGGGGCACTGTCAAGGGTCCCCTTCCTGAGGGCTGAACGGTACTTCTTCCTGAGGTCCTTTATGGCCTTTCCGAGAACCTCACCCTCGATTTCAATCTTATTAACGCCACGGGATGCCATGATTATTGACTGTATCCCTGCCTCCCAGAGGAGGGTCTCTGAAATCCGGAGCCCCTTGTTCATCCTCTCCCTTATATCATGGACGTATTCATAGAATATCTGGGAGGGTATCTGGGTGTCGTAGCGGTTGGGTGTCTTCTTGACTATCCATGTCTCGGCCTTCACCAGGGTCTCCTCGGGGCATTCATACCGTGTCATGTAGTCTGTGAATTCCTTGTAGGTTATGGGGGGCATGTGACAGCTTATGTTTAGCTTTATCCTGCTCCTCGCAATGATATCCAGCATAACATCCACTGACCTGTTGAGGTCGCCGTCACCCAGCATATCCCGGAGCTGGTTATCTGTAAAGGCCGTTGTATCAAGGACAAATCTCTGCTTGGCAAGCATGTCACACACTCCCCCTCAAGATGGGTGGCTGATGGAGACAATATTTATCGCTGATGATAAATAAATATTGCAGAGGAAAAGGTGTTAAACTGAGAGATGATAATAATTCTGAAATGAAGCCAGAAACAGGCCATTAACTGGATGATGGTTGTGATAAACTGATAACCGGCAATACACAGCTTACGGGAATAATAGGTTACCCCCTAACCCACAGCCTCTCACCACAGATGCACAATGCGGCGTTCAAAGCCCTTGGGATGGACTGGACCTATGTACCATTCCCTGTGGAACCATCAGGGCTTGAAGAAGCTGTTCGGGGTCTTGGAGCCCTCAACGTGAGGGGTGTGAACGTCACAATACCCCACAAGGAGTCTGTCATTGAATACATCAGTGAGGTTGATGAGACAGCCTCCCTCATCGGGGCCGTGAACACCCTGAAGTTTGAGGGTGAAACCATAATGGGATACAATACAGATGCCTCTGGCTGCCTGAGGGCCCTTGAGGAGGTGACATCCGTTGATGGGTCCTCTGTTATCATACTCGGGGCTGGTGGGGCTGCGAGGGCCTGCGCATTTCAGCTCGCAGTGAAGGGGGCCAGTGTGACCATACTCAACAGGACCCCTGAAAGGGCCAGGGCCCTTGCAGAGGATATGAATGGTGCCCTCGATGTCAGGGTGAAACATGGTGGCTATGGACTCATACCTCGATGTGTGGAGGGGGCTGATATCCTCATAGACACGACACCGGTCGGGATGTACCCCCACATGGATGATGAACCCCTCGTAAGGGCTGAACTCATGCATGAGGGCCTCGTTGTATATGACCTCGTCTACAATCCCCTGGAGACATGCCTCCTCAGGGAGGCCAGGGCGGCAGGTGCGGTTCCGGTTTCAGGTATCAGGATGCTCCTATATCAGGGTGCTGAGGCCTTCAGGATATGGACCGGGCGTGAGCCCCCCCTGGATGTCATGGAACAGGCCCTTCTTGATGCCCTCCAGGGGTGAACTCTTTCATGATGTTTCAGCCAGAGGGTAGGTAACCTATTAACCCCTTCAGAAATAAGAATATACCACCTTATCCAGAAATGTTAACCCCCCATCCTGATCCTACTGAAAAGATAATTCTTAACCATTACCGGTGATCTTATGAATGGACCTTGGGTAGAGAAGTACAGACCACAGAAACTTGATGATATTGTTGGCCAGGAGCACATAATACCACGCCTCAAACGCTACGTTGAAGAGAGGAGCATGCCGAACCTCATGTTCACAGGGCCTGCAGGTGTTGGTAAAACAACAACGGCCCTTGCCCTTGCAAGGGAGATCCTCGGGGAGTACTGGAGGCAGAACTTCCTGGAGCTGAACGCCTCAGACGCCAGGGGGATAGATACGGTGAGGACCAGCATAAAGAACTTCTGCCGCCTGAAACCTGTGGGGGCGCCCTTCAGGATAATATTCCTTGACGAGGTTGACAACATGACAAAGGACGCCCAGCATGCCCTCAGGAGGGAGATGGAGATGTACACCAAGACATCATCATTCATACTCTCCTGTAACTACTCCTCAAAGATCATAGACCCGATACAGTCCAGGTGTGCCATCTTCAGGTTCCTCCCACTGAAGGGTCGCCACATAATAAGCCGCCTGGAGTACATCGCAGAGCAGGAGGGTCTGGAATATGAGGCCCAGGCCCTTGACACAGTGGTATACTTTGCAGAGGGTGACCTCAGGAAGGCCATAAACATCCTCCAGTCGGCGGCCTCACTGGGTGAGAGGATAACAGAATCCAGCGTCTACGAGGTGGTATCAAGGGCCAGGCCAAAGGATGTGCGGAAGATGATAATGACCATCCTGGATGGGAAGTTCATGGAGGCAAGGGACATGCTCAGGGAGATCATGGTCCTCCAGGGTATAAGCGGCGAGGACATGGTCACCCAGATCTACCAGGAACTCTCAAGGCTCGCCATGGAGGGGTCAGTGGAGGGTGAGAGGTACATAAGACTCATCGAGGCTGTTGGAGAGTACGACTTCCGGATAAGGGAGGGTGCCAATCCAAGGATACAGCTTGAAGCCCTCCTGGCAAGGTTTCTTGAAAATTAAGAGGGTAGATCAATGTCATGGACAGAGAAGTACCGGCCCAGAACCTTTGATGAGGTGGCCGGGAACCAGAAGGCAATAGCCGAGATAAAGGAGTGGATCAAGGGGTGGAAGACCGGCGAGCCCCAGCCACCCCTCCTCCTCGTGGGCCCGCCAGGTACCGGGAAGACAACAATAGCACACATAATAGGGAGGGAGTTCTCAGATACCCTTGAACTCAATGCCAGTGATAAGCGCTCACAGGATGCCATAATGAGGACTGCAGGTGAGGCGTCAGCCACCCGCTCCCTCTTCAACCATGACCTCAAACTGATCATCCTAGACGAGGTGGATGGTATACACGGCAACGAGGACCGGGGAGGTGTCCAGGCCATAAATAAGATCTTAAGGGAGAGCCGCCACCCCATCGTGTTAACCGCCAATGACCCCTACAGCAAAAGGCTTCAGAGCATCAAACCAAAGTGTAAGGTCATAAACATCAGGAAGGTTCACACATCATCCATAGCCGCGGCACTGAAACGGATATGCCGGGCAGAGGGTATAGAGTGCCCCGATGACATCCTCAAGGAACTTGCAAAGAGGTCCCATGGGGATCTGCGTTCGGCAATCAATGACCTTGAGGCGGTGGCCGGTGGTGAGGAGCGCGTTGGTGAGGAACTCCTCAGCATGGGTGAGAAGGATTCCACATCCAGTCTCTTTGATGCTGTGAGGGCCGTGCTGAAGAGCCGCGACGTCTCAAAGATCAGGGAGGCCATGAGGGTGGATGATGACCCGACACTTGTACTTGAATTCATTGCAGAGAATGTTCCAAGGGAATATGAAAGGCCCCATGAGATCAGCAGGGCCTATGACATGCTATCACATGCAGATATATTCTTTGGCCGTGCTGTGAGGAGCAGAAACTACACCTACTGGCGCTACGCCTCTGATCTCATGGGTCCTGGAGTCGCCCTTGCAAAGGAGAGTACCTACAGGAAATTCGTCCGTTACACAGGTTCATCTTCCTTCAGGTTACTCGGAAGAACACGCAAGCAGAGGAACCTCCGGGACAGTGTTGCAGGTAAGATGGCTGAGAGGATGCATATATCACCCAAGGTTGCAATTTCAATGTTCCCCTACATGGAGATAATATTCGAGAACGATGAGATGGCCTATGAGATGAGGGAATTCCTTGAACTCACAGATGAAGAGGTTAAACTGTTCAGGAAAAGGAAGATAAAGGCTCCCAAAACTAAGAAGACACGTAAAAGGTCTGATAAGACAGGACCACTTTACACCCAGAAGAAGAAGTCCCGGAGCGCAGATAAGGACGGTAAGTCAACTGACGGTAAAACCAGAAAATCCAGTGATGACAAATCCCCTGGATCGGATTCCGGTGATGATAAGCCCCGTGAGAAGCAGACTTCACTCTTCCAGTTCACTGGGTGATCGGTGAATTCATTCCTTATTTTTTCCCTGTAAAAATCAAACCCCCTTTTCCCCTATGAACTCAAGGGACTTCCTCATCTTATCCCTGAACTGGGGTACATTCTCATTGAAGAACTCCATGAATTCAGCCACGATTGGATTGGTGGTGATGGTGATTTCAGTGCCAAGCCATGACTCAATCCACCCTGCAGGTACAGTTGAGAGGGGGTATATGACGGTGGGGGTTGACCTGTGATGGTACCTTATACGTTCACCCCTCACCATATCCTCAAGTGCCGCTGCAATGGAGTGATCCAGTGTGGCTGGGAGTGCAGTGATCTCCCCTTCACCGATTTTTATGCCGTACTTTCTTGTGTAGGGCTCAAGGATCACATGGAGCGCATGGGCCATCTCACCCTCAGCCCGGATCATCACACCCACCCCTGGCCTCAGGGTTGATGCAAGGACCCTGGATGCCCTTGAGCATATCCTCTGGAAGACCCCTGACCTCACAACCCTGATCTCAGGGTACCTTGAGTGGAACTCCTCCTCCCTCCTCCTTGAAAACCTTGAGAACCGCAGGTTGTTTATGAGGACCTCACTGTCTGTTACACTTACAAACCTTGTATCCACACCCAGTTCAGATAGGGCTCTGAGTATCTCCATTTTACCGGGCAATTTACCATCCTCTTGATTGATAGAACAGAAAGGAACTTAATCGTATGGGTATATAAATCTGTGGTTGGAGTAATAAATATATATGGAGGTGCTCTCATGTTCGGACTCTTTGGAAGGAGGAGGGATGAAAGGGAAGTTATTGAATTTGAACCCGACGGGCCGGTGGACTGCATCGCGGATTTCACCTATAACTTCCACTGGCAGCACAGGGGTGAGAAGCTTGACCCTGAGGACAGGATCCCGGGTACATCCTACACCTTCAGGGATGTTGTTGAACACCTCAAGGGTGGAGGTGAGGTTGTTGTGAGGGGGGATGCCGGCCACAGGCTCGCATCAAGCATGGGTGCGGACCTTGCATACTTCGGGGGGACCGGTGGCGCCCTGGATACAGGGGTCCTGACCGTTGAGGGGGACGTGGAAACCCGTATGGGTATAAGCATGGTTTCAGGCACAATTTACGTTAAGGGGAAGATTAGGGACCCTGTGGGAAACGTGGTTGAGGTTAAATCCGATAGGAAAGGGTATAGGAAGTTTCTATCAGTAACTGACATCCTCAAATCGGGTTTAAGGGGTGAAAAACCCGTTAATTTCACATTCAACCCTGGCAGAATGGTCATAGATGATGGTCATGTCAGGGACACCCTCTGTGCCCGGCTTGATGTTGATGCTGAGGTAATCCACAATGGGGACGTGGACCTATCAACAGGGATACTCATGAGGCGTGGGACGGTCCGGGTGAATGGGAACGCCGGTAAAAATACCGGGGCGCTCCTGAGCGGAGGCACGGTTATCATAGATGGTAACTGTGACGACTTCTCTGGCATAGATATGAGGGACGGTTACCTCATAGTGAATGGAAGTGCAGGTAAATTCATGGGGGCCCAGAGGAAGGGTGGTGTGATACTTGCAAGGGATGGGAAGCCTGTTCCCCCAACTTCAGAGCACGAATTAAAGGATTCCGATAAGGAAATCCTGCTGGGACTGGGTTTCAGGCCACAGTTATTCCACAGATTTTCATAGAAAACCAACCATCCAACGAAAAGATTTTATAGGCCCATGATGAGATCGGTGTGCCATGCTTGATATAACCGTGACCCTTACAGATTCTGTGATCAGATTCATAGAGGAAACCGGGTATCCTGGTATAGTTTTTCTAATGGCCCTTGAAAGTGCCTGTATTCCAGTTCCAAGTGAGGTTATAATGCCATTCAGCGGATACATAGCATGGCAGCACAATCTGACCCTCACTGGCGTTGTAATCGCAGGCGCGCTGGGTAACCTTCTGGGTTCTCTCCTCGCCTACATTGCGGGCCTTAAGGGTGGACGTCCCCTTCTCGAGAGGTATGGTCCCTACATCCTGATAACAGATGCCAAACTCAGGATGGCTGATGAATGGTTTGAAAGGTACGGGCATGAGGCCATCCTTATCTCAAGGGTACTGCCGGTTATAAGAACCTTCATATCCCTTCCCGCCGGTATAGCCAGGATGGATCTGAAGAAATTTGCCATCTACACATTCGCTGGTTCCCTGCCATGGTGCCTCATCCTCGCATATTCAGGCTACCTTCTCGGTCCCCGCTGGACCTCTCTGAGGCCACTGTTCCATGCACTCGATTACGTCATAATCATCGCCATCCCCCTTATCATCCTCTACATTTACAGGAAAATAAGATGAAGTGTAGGAGGACATTCAGCCTATCGAGAAATCCGATGACTTCACCGTTTGACAAACCATCAGCCATGATATGATATATGATTAAAAAGTCAGCTCTTAACAGCGATAGACAGAATAAAAAACCCATGGATAACCAAACCTAAAATAAAATAAAGGGGGATGAATTATTTTCTGAGGGGTCCGAAGTAGTAGCCAACTCCCAGCAGGCAGAAGATTCCAAGGATGCCAATAACGGCATAGAGCTGTGCGCTGCCTGATTTATCCTCTGCATGTGGAGTTGAGATCTCATATGCACTGCCTGGTTTCTGTTCAGTGACTCCTGCGGCCTCAGGGGATGATGCACCTGACTCTGAAGTCTGAGACTGTGCCGAAACCCCTGCATGGGTGCCCGCAGATCCTCTTCCATCCCTTCCTGTGTTTCCAGGGGATCCTGTGGTGGTTTCATGGTCTGAACCCTGTTCGCCTCCCTGATCCGTGTCTGTGGATGTCCCCTCACCCAGCATCTCAGATATTGCTGCGAGTTCAGCCCCTGAGAGGGCTACAAGTCCCCTTGTATGGGCCTGCCTCACGTACCTTGCTATCATCTGGAGGGCTGATGCATCAAGCTGTGACCTCACAGAGCCGTCAAAGAGGAATGTATCTGCGATCCTCCTCCAGACATCATCTGATGCCACGTCAACGAGGGCATCACTTGTGAAGAGATCCCTAACCTGCAGTGCTATTGATGCGCTGCCAGATGGTCCCTCACGTAGCTTGCCCTGGATCCAGGTGGGGTTTAGGAGTGTCACTGCAAGGTCATCGTAGGCTGACTCCTGGAGGGTCCTTATGATGGGTGTTCCGTAGGCTGTTTTTGCAATGTAGCTGTTTATGTTTCTACCTGTGAGGTAGTTCACCATGAAGTTCACGGTGACTGAGACCCTGTAGAGGCAGGTGCCCTCGCCAGGTGCCCTGTAGGGCATTATCACCATGGTAGTGTCAACTGTACGAAGGAGTGACTCCAGGAGTTTCGGGCTCTGGAGGCCGTTGAGGTCCCTCCCATAGGCATATGAGTAGTAGCTGAGGTAGGTCTCTGCAAGCTGCTCGGCTGTCCAGTCATCCCGTGACCAGAGTATCCTGTCGACACCTGCACCATGGGGATCTGCACCCGGTGGCAGCCCAAAGATCCTGGTCCTTGCAAGCCTGTCCGCCAATGCATCGGCCTCTGAACTGTTCATTCCTGAGGCCACCAGTTCACTGTAGATACCTGATCTGAGGGTAATGTAGTGTTTTCGCACATAGTTCATCTCAGCTGACTCGTTGAGGTTCGCTATCCTCTTAATTGTATTGTCTATGACGTCCATGACCCCCGGGATTGCTCCGCGGAAGTTGTGGAAGTCGCTTATCACAACGTCGATCCTTGGTCTTCCAAGTTCACTTAGTGGTATGATCTCTGTCCCGATGAGTGCTCCGCTCTCGTAGATTGGTTTAACGCCCAGGAGGTAGAATATGGCTGCGATACTCTGACCGCCTGTTGATATAACGTCACCTATATCAACAGCAACAGTTTGAGGGTACCTTCCCCCGTTTGCATCCCTGTGGCGTTTCAGCATCTCCTCTGCAGCCCTTGATCCCATTACCACCGCGGCAGGGTCCGGGATGGATGATGGATCGAATGTGTACATGTTTCGACCTGTTGGAAGTGCTGCAAGGTTGATTATGGGGCTTCTTGCTGGAGCCGGCTGTATGAATTCCCCGTTAAGGGCCCTCAGGAGTGAGGCCATCTCGTTGCTGGCGCTCATAATGAGGAGGTTCCTTATCTCATCCCTCCTGGCAGTCCTGTTTGCAGGGTCAAAGGATATGATTGCATCAAGGAACCTCTCAAGGGTTTCACTGTCAGGAAGCTCCCCAAATGTGTGGAGTCCATAGGGCATGAGGATCTCTGTGAGTTCATGTAGGTACTCCTCAAGTCTCACACGGATGACACTGAAGTCGGTTGAGTTACTCACGTTGAGCCTCACATCAAGGCCCGCCCTCTTCACACCATCCCTTATGAGGGATTTGAGGACATTCATCCTCTCCAAATCCCCTGATGCCTCTGCAGTGCTGTATGAACCCAGGAGGTCTGCAAGTTCCTGGTATACGCCGTAGAGTTCCGTTCTCATAACCGGTGGTATGAGGTATGATATGGTGACGGCGTATGCCCTCCTCTTGGCAGGGTTTATAACAGCCTCAAGTGGGTCCTCCATCTTGAGGAGGTGTATGTTGGGGATGGATCCTATGAGGGTGTTTGGCCAGTCATTCTCTGTCATGGCATTCACATGGCCTGGGAGCAGCTCCAGTGTGCCGTGCTGTCCTATGTGCACCACTGCATCGGCCCTGAATCCATTCTGAAGCCAGAGGTAGAATGCGATGAACTGGTGTGTCGGTGGTAGTGTGCCGTTGTTGAGGGTGCCGTTCCACTTCCAGACCGGCTGCGGACCTATGAACATGTTGCCGAGGATGAAGCCGGGGATCACTATGCTCCTGTTGTAGACCATGATGTTCCCTGGAGCCGGACCCCAGATCGCCTCAACCTGACGCCTGAGGGTTGCAGGGAGCTTTGAATACCACTGGAGGTACTCTGAAACAGGTAATGTGATGCATCCAGCCTCAACCAGTTTCCGGAGTTCTGACTGTTTCATGTTCCTGGGGTTTCTTCCTGCCCTGTTTATGAGTTCATAAATGTACTCAGGGGTCAGATTTCCATTTCCTGTGGTGTAACCTGCGGCCCTCATTGCAAGGAGTATATTGCTCAGACTGGCGTAGAGGTTGAGGCCGTTGGTTGCTGGCATTCCCTCATCGTGGGTGCTGTCAAAGTAGATGACTGCCACCCTCTTCTCACTGTTCACCGTCTTCCGGAGTTTCACCCATGAGAGTGTGCGCTCCACCAGCTGGTTTATCCCTGGCTCGTAGGCCACGTATTCCTTGAGTGTCACCCCTGTTATCGGGTCAGGGTTCGATACCCTGTTACCACCTATCAGGATGGGCTCTATTCGTCCCTGCATCTCGAACATGGCAAGCCAGTAGTATTCCAGGCCCCTGAGGCCCTGCTGTCTGCTGCTGTTTATGTAATCATCCAGGGATGTCTGGAGGAACACCGGCAGTGGCCCCTGCACAGGAACGTTGAGGTCAGTGAAGAAGGTTATGGTCTGGTTGTCTGGCCAGTAACCGAACTGTACACAGGCAACAAGTGCGTCAATCACTGAACTGTTGTTGACCATGAAGAAGCGCCTTGAGGCACCTATAGGGTCTGAACAGTAGAAGTAGGGTATCACGTTGAGTCCCTTTGCCTCGAGTTTCTGTATGAGGGTCTCATAGACGTCCATGTTACCTGAGAGGTAGTAACGGTTCAGTATGGCAACCCCAACCCATGGGGCTCCAGGCCTGTAGAGGGTGGTGTTCATGTACCATTCTGTGTATGATGCCCTGTCTGTGTAAACACGTGGTGCAAGTGGATGGTAGAGGAAGTCCTGGATTCCGGGTACCAGTTTTGTGTCGTTGGCCGTCAGGTTCACGGCCCCGCTGAGCCTCAGAACCTCCAGGAGTGTCCTCTTTATGTTTTCCCGTGAAAGTGCTGGTGCTGCTACAGGACCGTAGGCTGGAAGGTTAGTCACATTCACACCTGTGACGTTGGGTTTTACAGGGCCCAGGACAAATATTCGCGCCCCTGGTTTCATACTGGCTGCAAGGGCCTGAAAGTCAACCGCCGCATCGAATTCTGTCCCATAGCTCATCCCTGTCACAGGGTAACCGGGTCTTGTGAATAGGAAGAATATATCAGCGTTCTTCAAGTCATTTTTGAACTGCCTGGATGCCGTTGAGTTGAGGTTGAAGGTGTCCATGGTGTATATCTTCAGAGTGAAGTTGTATCCACTGGGGAGGAGGTCATTGCGGTATGCGTCATTCATTATGGGGTCGACGGTTCCCACCACGCAGCCTGTGAGTAGCACCACCATGTTTGTATCCTTAAGCATCTTCGAGTCTGTTGTGTTGGTATCGTTGTCTGCTGCTGACACTGATGGAACTGAAACAAGTAGCAGAATCATTGCGATCAGCAGAAACTTCTTCATTTTTTCACCTCCTTTAAATTTTTTAATAATTTACTGGTTCAATATCGTAAAGAAATTTGACTGAATTCTATTTAAATCTTAATTAAAAGATTCTGAGTATGAACAATTTAAATTAGAGTGGTTTAAAAGTAATACTGATTTTTTTAAAGGAAATCTGATGCCAGGTATTGGCACGTCAAAAAAAAGATTTATTCAAGGATTATCTTCTCAAAATACTCATCATATGCCAGGTGAAAATGCGGGAGCTTCATGCGGAGCTCATCCTCAAGTTCAAGTATCCCCTGAAACTCCCCCCTGTCTACAAAGGCTATGAGATTCCTCTCCCACGCCTCCCTGCATCTGAGGCTGCAGGGTATGAAACCCGATGGAAGCACAAGGGCGCATTTACCCTGAGGAACCTCAAGTTCATCCACCTCTGCAAGGTGACCCTCATCAATCGCATACCTGGTGTTCTCAGAGAAACTCTGTATGCAGCACTCAGGGTAGCCAAGGAGTCTCCCTATATTCTCATCATCACCCCTGTACACACCAAGTTCCGTGGATATCATGGGGTCCAGGGCGGGCCGCACAGGAGGATTGTACCTGGAGGTTATCTCAATCTGCAGCTGGAGCCTCGACATGAGCTGGTTAAACTGAAAGTCATCCATACGGCAGACAACCTTCAGGCAGTCCCTGCATCCATCTTCCCTTATCCTCAGTATCCTCTCATAGATCCTCTCTAGCATGAAAACCACATCTACCTCTTTACGGTGTACTCAACTATGAGGTCCTCCCCCAGTGTGTAGAACCTCTCAAGTTCAAGTTTTATGGCCTCAGACATATCTTCTATACCCTCACCATCCACAAGTGTCCTTGCCTCCTCACCACCGGCGATCATCGGGGCTATGCACACCCGGACCTCATCAACAAGGCCCCCTCTTAACATGGAGTAGTTGAGGGTTGAGCCCCCCTCGAGCATCAATCTCCTGACACCCATCTCATGGAGTCTTTCAAGGAGGAGGCGGAGGTCCACCCTGTCTTTTCCTGCAACCACAACCTCAGCCCTTTTTCTGAGTTCATTAACCCTTGATTCCGGGGCACTTTCCGAGACACCTATCACCGTGGGGGCCTCGTCATTGAGGACCCTGAAATCCAGGGGCGTCCTTGCCCTGCTGTCAACCACCACCCTCACAGGGTTATCCCCTTCCTCTGCATCAACCCTGTGGACGGTGAGGCGGGGGTCATCTGCGAGTACCGTGTTTATCCCCACCATTATGGCGTCACATTCCCGTCGAAGCTCATGGACCCTCCTGAGGTCCTCCTCACCGGATATCTCAGAGCTCCCTGTTTTCGTCGCAATCTTACCGTCCAGTGTCATGGCTGCGTTGAGTATAACGTATGGCCTCATGAACCTTCTCCTCCAGCCTATAGGTTTATAGTCACCATACTATAAATTAGTGTGGAAACCATGTGGATTTCCATATGGAAGGTTGATAATATGGACAGATATACTGCTGGAATGGAGATACTTGAGAGGATACACGGGGAGTCCTACAGGAAGCTGCGTGATGAACTTGAGGATGTTGCCCCTGATCTTTCAAGGTTCGTGGTTGAATTCGCATACGGTGACATCTACTCAAGGGATTCGCTGGATCTTAAAACAAGGGAACTTGTGACTGTGGCTGCCCTCACAGTCCTTGGGGCTGAAAAACAGTTAAAAAGTCATGTGAAGGGTGCTCTCAATGCAGGGTGCAGCACGGAGGAGATAATTGAGGTCATCATCCAGATGGCAGTCTATGCAGGGTTTCCTGCAGCCATAAACGGGGTTACCGCGGCAGCTGAGGTTTTCAGGGAAATGAAAAAATAAGTTCAGACGGTCTCACAGGTCAAAAACTCTTTCTGCAGTGGATGTTGTCACCCTATCAACATCCTCAACATCGGTATCCTTGATCTGTGCTATTTTCTTAACCGCCTCAGCCACGAATGCGGGTTCGTTCCGCTTTCCCCTGAAAGGGGAGAGGTACGGGCTGTCGGTCTCTGTAAGCATACTCTCCAGCGGGAGGTCCCCCACAAGTTTCATGTGGTGATCCGAGAATGCCACAAGTGTTGATATGGATATGTGGTACCCGGCGTCTATTATCCTCTCTGCAGTTGACAGGCTGCCACCATAGCAGTGAAAGACCACCTCGGGTATGCTGTGCTCGAGTACGATCTCAAGGGCCCTCTCCTCGGCGTCCCTTGCATGGACAACCAGGGGCATCTCATGTTCCTCTGCAAGCCCTGCGAAAATCCTGAATGCCTCCTCCTGTCTCCTTCTCCCCTCAGCGTCACGGGTGTGGTGGAAGTCCATGCCTGTCTCGCCTATGGCCACTATCCTGTCAATGTGTGATTCTATCTGCCCCGCGACCTCCTCTATGAGTTCAGGCCTTGCCTTTGATGCGTCGGCGGGATGGAAACCCATTGTGGGGTATATGAATCCTGGATAATCTGAGGCGAGTGCAAGGGCCCTCCTGTTGCCCCCGAGTCCAACACCTGAATCTATAACAGCCCTGAGTTTCCCTCTGGCCCTCTCAATAACCTCTTCACGGTTCCTGTTGAAGTCCTTGAAGTCCAGGTGACAGTGAACATCTATTATACTGATCCCTCCCTTAATCGCTTGATGGGTATCAGGTCCCGCTTATACCCATGTTAGGACCTTATAGCCTTAAAAGTCGCCTGATGCATATCTAGGTACCGAATCTCCTCTCCCTCTGCTGGTATGACCTTATGGCCCTTAAGAAGTCGACCTTTCGAAGTTCTGGCCAGAGGCTGTCGCAGAAGTACAGTTCTGAATAGGATGACTGCCATAGAAGGAACCCGCTGAGGCGCTCCTCACCACTGGTCCTTATTATGAGGTGGGGGTCCTCCAGCCCAGCGGTGTAGAGGTTCCTGTTTATCATGTCCTCGTCTATGTCCTCGGGGTCAATGCGGCCGGCCCTGACGTCCTCGGCGATTTTCCTTGCGGCGTCCACTATCTCCTGTCTACCATCATATCCTATGGCGATGTTCACAAGGCGATCAGAGTATCCCTCTGTTGACCTCTCAGCGACCTCTATCGCCTTTCTAACATCTTCAGGGAGCAGTTCAAGTTTCCCTACTGCCTTGACCCTGACACGGTTTTTATGGATCTTCTTATTGCTTGCTATGGCCTCGAAGTTCTCTTTGAAGAGCTTCATTAGCCCCTTAACCTCATTTTCTGGTCTTTTAAAGTTTTCAGTTGAGAATGCATAGGCAGTCACTATCTCTATTCCAAGGTCAACGCACCAGTCCAGGACCTTCTCCAGTGTCTCAATACCCTTCCTGTGACCCTCTATGGGGTCAATGCTGCCCTGGAGTCGTGAGTATCTCCTGTTACCATCCATTATAATGGCAACGTGCCTTGGCATCCTGTCCCTTTTGAGGTTGCGCGATATGTACCACTCATACAGTTTGTAAAGAGGTCTTAAAGGTGACATTTCCCATCTACCTGACTGGAGTTTTTAATATTCTATAAATTGCTGATCTAATCTCTCCAACTGGTGGCAAGCCAGTGGGCGAATCTGAGTGCCCTGCGGTAACCCGCAGTGGTCTGTGACCTTGAAGTGTCAACAAAAATCCCATTAAATCCAAGGGCCACAGCCCCGTGGCTTCTGGCCGTGCCAACGAGAACCAGTGATCTGAATATGAGGTTACCTGTTATCCCATCGGGTGCTATGATGACGTTGCACCCATCCCTCACGGCTTCCTCTATCAGTATATGGTAGTGCCTAACTTCATATTTATCCTTTACCATTGATGCCAGAAGTTCACCATCACGGATTGAACTGTCCACTGCAGGGGATCTCCCAAGGTCACCTGGCCGTCCGCCTGATATTATACCTATGAATGGCTCGGTCCCTGTTTTCATGAGAAAGTCCCCTGCAGCAGTTGCTATGCTGAGCCTTTCGGTGACTGTTTCACCCTCATCTATCCCGACGGGTGCAAGGAAAAAACTCCCCTTCCCTGTTTCTATCCATGAAGCCCTCATCAAAGGCCCCTGACTTTTGAGTTCCGCCATTATACCTGCTGATGGAAGGGACCCCCTCACATAGGCGTCCCTTCCCCTTCTTAACATTTCTATGAATTCGTCCTCGGAGTAAACCAGTTCAACATCAAATTCCACTGATGATGCGGCCCTTTCGATGTTCCTGTTCTCACCGACCCCTGCCACTATTCTCATGTATCACAGCCCCTGATCCTGGGAGTGTCTATGGATGCACAGCAAGATTAATATATGGGTTGTGGAGTATTAAATATCTGGTTCTACATGATACATGAACACCAAAGTATATATATAAATTTTGCAAAATTTAGGTTAACGTAAATCATATGAAGCAGGGCTTTTCAATGTTAACTTCTTACGTGATCCAAAAACCCCAGATCAGATTAAAAAGGAAGGTAAGAATATGGATACAAAAAATAAGATAATCCTCGGTCTCTTCATAGTTATATTAGGTCTTTCAGTTGTAACATATGAAAACTACATCACAAACTCACAGAACGTTTTTGTGGGAGAAAAGCATGTGCTCCTTCTATGCGCAGATCCCGGTGAACCGAGACCAGGTATAGGGGCCGTTGACATGGCCTTCATAATAACCATGAACGAGGGTAACATAACCAACGTGACGGCTGTCTATCCACACAACATGGCCCATCCAACAGCAGAACCCCCTGCATCACTGAGGGCACAGGGAGTAAACAGGTGGCTACTCCATGATGCCCTATGGGAAAATGATACAGAACAGGGCGCCAGACTTGCACAGGAGATCGTTGAATACAATACCGGCGTTAAAACAGATATCGTCGTGATAGTGACACCCCAGGCAGTGGACGGCATCCTCCAGGCAATAGGCCCTGTCTATGTTGAGGGCCAGGGCTATGTTTCAGGAAACAGTATAACATTCCTCAGGGAGGAACAGCAGCAGGGAGCCGCAAGGGGTGTTGCCATTCAGTCACTCATGAGGGCAATATTCAATGCCACAAAGGACCGTTCAAAGTACATGGCCATGGTAAACGCCGGTATACAGCAGTACCAGCAGGGAAACATCGTTGTTGTACCCGAAGGTGCCTTCATCCAGTTCCTCATATCCACCGGACTTGAAAGGGTGACCACCTGATAAAAAAACCCATTTCTTTTTCTAAATAACATCAGCGGATACTTCTTCCTCAGCTCATGAAAAGAGAGAATTCAACACAAAACTTAACTACTATAATGTAAATAGTATCTGTGGGGGATCTCCTTGTCCGGGGAAAACATGAAAGAAAACAGAGGCTACCTTATATGTACGGAGTGCGGGGGCTACTACCAGCTGAAAGATGATGAAGACCCAGCTGATTTTGATTCATGTGAATGTGGAGGCTCACTGGGATACTACAGCACACTTGAAGAGTTCTACGAGGAACCAGAACCTGAAATCCAAGAGGATAACAGAAAAAGGGCCCTCCTTGAGAACCTCTCAAGAAGCATAGAAAACGAGGAGAGAACACTGAAGGAGATAAAAAGTGGTAAATGGTCCCTCATGGAATTCGTAGCAGAGAAGAGAATAATTGACGATGTCAGAGAGCAGAAAAGGATGGTGGATGAACTCCTCGATGAGGAGATAATAGACAGCAACCTTGTAACAGGTGGCAGTAGGGAGGCGGAGAGTTTCATATCACAGGTGCGTGAACAGAGGGAGTTCCTTGCTGAACGTGAGGGAAAGGCGCTTAACAGTAGATTTTTAAGGACCGCTGTCACGGTTCTTCTCATATTTGTGGTTATATGCTTCCTCTACTTCTTCATAGCCGTCAAATTCACATGAATTGATTCATCAATCAGTGCAGCCAGCTGTTGTGAGTCAGAAACCAAAAAAAATAAAGAAATTACTTAATTACTTAATTCTTTAAATGGCTGAGCACATCCTCTGCACTTTCAAGGGTACTATTTATATGATCCATCCCATGTGCAGCGGATATGAAACAGCACTCAAACTGTGATGGTGGTATGAAGACACCCCTCTCCAGCAGTCCATGGAAGTACTTCATGAAGAGTTCGGTGTCTGATTTCCTGGCATCAGCGTAGTTTCTGACCTCATCTTCAGTGAAGTATATCTGGAACATTGAAGCCGGGCCTGTAACCTGGTATTCAAGGTCCATGTCAGAGAGGAGATCCCTTAAACCTGCCCTCAGATGGGAACCCATCCTCTCAAGACTGGAATAGAGTCTGTCATCCAGTATTTTAAGGGTTTCTAGACCAGCCGTTACAGATACAGGATTTCCATTGAATGTGCCTGCCTGGTATACGCTACCAGCAGGTGCAATGTTTTCCATTATCTCTCGTGGACCTGCAAGAGCCCCCATTGGAAAGCCTCCCCCGACTATCTTTCCCAGCGTCACAAGGTCCGGCTTCACACGGTAGTACTCCTGGGCACCCCCAGCTGCCAGCCTGAAGCCGGTTATGACCTCATCAAAGATGAGGAGAATGTCGTTCTCCCTCGTTACATCTCTGAGGAAGTTCAGGTAGCCGTTTTCAGGTTCTATGCACCCAATGTTACCCATCACAGGTTCAACCAGGATACATGCTATCTCATCCCCCATTCCATCAATGAGCTCAACCATCGCCTCCTCGTCATTGAAAACTGTGGTTAGAGTATTTTTCACGGTATCCTCAGGTATACCTGGTGAATCTGGTGCTGCGGCAGCCCCTGAGCCTGGCTTCACAAGAACGTAATCGTGGGCCCCATGGTATGATCCCTCAAATTTGACAATCCTGTCTCTCCCTGTGTATGCCCTTGCAAGCCTCACAGCGGCCATGGTGGCCTCTGTGCCTGAATTCATGAACCTGACCATCTCAGCACAGGGAACCCTATCTATTATTGTTTCTGCAAGCTCTATTTCCCCTTCAGATGGTACACCATAGGTTGTACCCCTCTCTATCTGCCTCTCAACCGCCTCAACCACCATTGGGTGTGCATGTCCCAGTATCAGGGGTCCATATGCCAGACAGTAGTCGATGTAGGTCTTACCATCAACACTCTCAAGTATGCACCCCTTACCCCCCGCTGCAAAGAAGGGGTATGGCTCGAACCTCCTTACAGGTGAACTAACACCACCAGGGAGAACCCTCTGTGCCCTTTCAAACAGTTCTTTCGACTTCATGATGGAACCTCTAAACACTTCTAATCCTTGATAATGCTAAGGACCCTTCAAACCTATGATAGATGCCTCCTCAATAGAGAATCTCTAGACCTCTCCACCCTTTGACAATGATATAAGAGCATTTGCAGCTGCCACTGCGACCGGTGTGCCCCCCTTTGGGCCCCTGGTTATCATGTGAGGTATATCTGTTTCCCTGAGGGCCTCCTTTGATTCCGCAGCACCCACGAATCCAACAGGGACCCCTATAACCGCCTCCGCATCCATGGTGCCTTCAGCTGTAAGTTCAATTACCTTCATGAGGGCTGTTGGGGCATTCCCTATAACCACAATCCCCCTGAAGCCCCTCTCTGCGGCGTACTCCATTGAGGCGGCCGCCCTTGTGATGTCCCTTCTCTTTGCAATCTCCCTGACCTCAGGGTCCCTGATGTGGCAGCTGGCAGGACGTGATATTCCTGCACGGACCATCTCAATGTCAGTGAGTATCTCACCTGAACTCCTGAGTGAATCCAGGGCTGCATCCACAAAGTCCGGGCTGAACTCTGTTATTCTGGCATACTCAGGGTCAGCGGTGGAATGAACTATGCGCTCAACTATGGCCACCTCTTCCCTCCTGAGGGAGGATACATCATCAGATATCAGTTTCCTGACTATCTCCCTGCTCTTTCTGGCTATCTCATAGCCCTGACCTGTGGATGCCCCCATCAATGTTATCACCTATGGTGTAAGTCTCCTCCTGTCCCTGGGGAAGAGCACCGTTTCCCTTATATTGTTTACACCTGTGAGGGTCATGTTGAACCTCTCAGCCCCCAGGCCCCAGCCTGCGTGGGGTGGCATGCCGTACTCAAAGGCTGCAAGGTAGCTCTCAAAGGAGTCCGGATTCAATCCCTGCCTCCTTATCTTCTCAACCAGGAGGTCGTGCTGGTGGACCCTCATTGCACCTGAGGATATCTCAAGGTCCCTGTACATGAGGTCAAATGCATAGCTCCTTTCAGGGTCCTCCTCATCTGGCATCACATAGAATGGCTTTATTGCAGTTGGCCATGACGTTATGAAGTAATAACCATCCATGACCTCACCCAGGGCCTTCTCAGCCGCCCTTGGAAGATCCTCGCCGTGTTTCATTGGAACTCCCCTGGAGTTGACCAGTTCAACTGCTTCATCGTATTCCAGCCGCTCAAATGGAGTTTCAGGTACCTCCAGGGTCCTGCCAAGGGTTTCAAGGGCGTCGGTGCAGTGCTCGTTAACATCCTCGATGACCCTCACAACCAGCCTTTCAAGTATCTTCATGACATCCTCATGGTCAACGAAGGAGGCCTCTATGTCGATTGATATGACCTCGTTGAGGTGCCTGAGGGTGTCGTGCTCCTCTGCACGGAATATGGGTGCTATCTCATAGACACGGTCAAGGCCAGTTGACATCATCATCTGCTTGTAGAGCTGTGGGCTCTGGCCAAGGAAGGCCTCCCTTTCAAAGTAGGTTATCGGGAAAAGTTCTGTTCCTCCCTCCGTCGCAGATGCAACAAGTTTGGGGGTGTTGATTTCAAGGAAACCATTCTCTTCAAGGAATACTCTGACCGAGTGCAGCATTCTACTCTTTATTTTAAATATTGCACTCACTGATGGTTTTCTGAGGTCAAGGAACCTGGCGTCGAGCCTTGTGTCTATCTCGGCCTTCACCTTCTCTGTGGGGTCAAGTGGCAGTGGCTGCTTTGAGGGGTTCAGAACCCTCATGAATGATGGTATTATTTCAAAGCCTCCGGGAGCCTTATCTGACTCCTGAATCCTTCCCCCGAATGCCACAACAGATTCCTTTTTGAGTTTTCTCATGGATTTGAAGAGGTCCTTCTCAATCTTTTTGCTGGGTGCTGTTATCTGGATGAGCCCGTCACGGTCCCTCAGGAGTACGAATATTATCCCTCCAAGGTCCCTTATCTCATGGACCCATCCCATGACAGTGACTTCCTCTCCATCCATTTCAGGTTTTATGTCCTTTGAGTAGTGAGTCCTTCTAAGATCTCCAAGTAACAATCAGATCACCTCTCGTAGCTAAGTGAATTAATCAGGGTAAATATCAGGTCACCTATCAAGTCTCCTACGGAATGACTCTGCATGGGCATGGAGGCCCTCATATTCAGCAAGACGCAGGACGGTTTCCTGGATGTTCCGGAGACCCTCCCGGGTTATCATCTGCACCGTTGGTTTCTTGAGGAATGACTCCGTTGATAGGCCCGAGTACATCCTGGCGCAGCCAGATGTTGGCAGCACGTGGTTGGTCCCTGAACCATAATCCCCTGCCGCCACCGGTGAGAGATCACCCAGAAATATGGATCCTGCGTTACGGATACCCCTGAGTGTTTCTTTGGGAGAATCCGTCATTATAACAAGGTGTTCCGGGGCGTAGGCGTTGCTGAAGTCCACGGCCCCGTCAATATCCTCCGTTAAAACTATCATTCCGTATCTTTCAAGGGACTCCTCTATGATATTGGCCCTTTCCATGTATTTAATATTTTCACGTACCTTCCCATCCACCCTGGCTGCAAGCTCCCCTGAGTCTGTCACAAGGACACTTGCCGCCTGGGGGTCGTGCTCTGCCTGTGCCAGTATCTCAAGGGCAATGTACTCAGGGTCCGCAGATTCATCTGCAATTATGAGGACCTCTGATGGGCCTGCCGGGAAGTCTATATCCACGTCACCGTATACCAGTTTCTTTGCTGCAGTCACAAATATGTTCCCTGGTCCCACTATCTTATCCACCGCCCCAATTGTCTCTGTACCGTAGGCCATCGCAGCAACCGCCTGGGCGCCCCCCACACGGTATATCTCATGTGCACCTGCAATGTCAGCCGCCACAAGGACAGCATCGGGGACTGAGCCATCGGATGCCGGGGGTGTGCAGCATACTATCCTTTCAACCCCTGCTATCCTGGCAGGTATCACGGTCATGAGTATTGTTGAGGGGTAAACGGCCCTTCCGCCGGGTATATAGCAGCCCACACTGTCAAGGGGTCGCACTATCTGCCCTGCGCTGACCCCGGGCCGGATCTCAGCCATCCACTCAGAGGGCATCTGGAGCCTGTGGAACTCCTCGATGTTTCGTGCGGCTTCAGTTAGTGCTTCCTTCACCTTGGGGTCGAGGTTTTTATGGGCAGCCTCTATTTCCTCCTGACCAACAGTTATGGTCTCAGGTGAGACACCATCAAATTTCTCTGTGAGTTCCCTGAGGGCCCCATCACCACCCTCTCTCACCATTGAGATGATATCTGCCACTGGCCCAAGTACCTCATCAACGTCCATCCTTGCTCTTTCAACAAGCTCATCGACTCTTTCATGATCAAATTCTATTATCCTCATGAGGATGATCCTCCATGGAAAAGTTAAGGTGAATGGTTAGTTTTATGAATCCATTACTTTTAAGTAATTTGCAGATTATGCGCTGCATCTCCCTGAGTTCACCTCCCCGGATCCACGGGTGAATCACCAACGGGGATTAATAATTTAAAAAGTTTCAGTAATATAAAACTTTATTTATCAGTTTTAACTTAACTATGGGCACATGAAGGAAGATATTCAGGCATATCCCCAATCTACTGTGATTTTTACATTGATTCATATTATATCTTTAATTTTGATAATGGGGCTGTCCCTCCACCAAAATTTTTAAATAATAAATTTAATACACACTTATAAGGAGACTGAGGCTGGTAACCATGTATAAGGATGAAATGATACAACTACACCAATTTCTGGTATATGTTCTGAAGTACCTTGAGAATGGATACGATATAAAGGATGAATGCGAAGAGTACTTCTCCCTCAACATCAGCCCCCACCACATCCACCGCACAAAGGCCGAGCATAAATACGCTATTTTTGTACTCTCAAGTGCCATCTCTGAGATCCTCGCAAAGAAGGAAGGACACAACCTCCCACCAAATGTTGTTAATGGCCTCTCAGAACTCGCAAAGCGGTCAAGGAAGGAAGTCGTGAAAATAGAAGCCAAACTGGAGGCAAAATAGACCATCAATCCATTCTCCACACATCTACTTTTCTAATTTAGATATGGTGCCAGCCGGACACAAATATTAATAACTTCATCATAAACGGTCTCGAAACCAACCATTCAAGCCAAAACCAACCATTAATATCCACCTCAACTTACATCATAAACAATCTCAAAACCAACCATTCAAGCCCAAAAACCAACCATTAATATCCACCTCAACTTACATCATAAACAGTCACAAAACCAACCATTTAATATTCGCTCCAACTTATATCATAAACGGTGTTTTTTATGAAGGCCACAGAAAGCATGATCTGTCTTGTTGATGGAGAGCACTACCTGCCCGTGACGAGGGCGGCTGTTGAGACCCTTGACTCAATGGAGCACATTGACGTTAAGGCCCTCATCTTCATCGGGGGAACCGAAAAACTCAGGACATCATCACCTGAGGAGTACACCGAGATGATGGGAAGGCCCGTGTACTTCGGTGATGATCCCCACAGGATACCCTATGACCTCATAGCCCGGCTCATCAGAAAGTACAGCGCAGATACTGTTATGGACCTCAGCGATGAACCTGTCCTGGACTATTCAAAGAGATTCAGGATAGCTTCGGTTGTCCTTGAGGAGGGTGCTGTCTACAGGGGCCCTGACTTTGAGTTTCAGCCCCTCACAGAATATGATATACTCAAAAAACCATCCCTTAAGATTCTCGGGACAGGTAAGAGGATAGGTAAAACCGCTGTATCAGCCTATGCCGCCCGCCTTATCCATGAACGTGAGTACAATCCGTGCGTTGTGGCGATGGGTCGCGGCGGCCCTGAGGAGCCAGAGATCGTCCGTGGCGACCGCATAGAAATAACCCCTGAGTTCCTGATGGAACAGTCAGATAGGGGGGTTCATGCCGCCTCTGACCACTGGGAGGACGCCCTCATGAGCCGGATACTCACGGTTGGCTGCAGGCGCTGCGGTGGCGGTATGGTGGGGGATGTGTTCATAACCAACATGAAGAGGGGTGCTGAGACAGCCAACAGCCTGGACGCCGACTTCATAATCCTCGAGGGGAGCGGGGCTGCAATACCCCCAGTGAAATCAGACAGACACATAGTCCTTGTTGGTGCAAACCAGCCCATCATAAATATAAAGAATTTCTTCGGTCCCTTCAGGATAAGGCTGGCGGATCTTGTGATACTCACAATGTGCGAGGAGCCCATGGCAGATGATGAGAAGGTTGAGGAGATCGTTGAGTTCATAGAATCCGTGAACCCCGAGGCAGAGGTTGTGACCACTGTCTTCAGACCCAAACCACTTGGGGACATCAGCGGTAAGAATGTTCTCTTTGCAACCACTGCCCCTGACTCTGTGAAGGATATCCTGGTCGAATACCTTGAGTCTGAGTACCGCTGCCAGGTCGTCGGGACAACCCCCCACCTCTCAAACAGGCCGCTCCTACAGAGGGACATCGAGAGGTACATAGATGACGCTGATGTGATGCTGACAGAGCTCAAGGCGGCCGCGGTTGATGTTGCAACGAAGGACGCCCTTGAGGCGGGGCTCGAGGTCATCTACTGCGACAACATACCCATTGTGAGGGACGGTCCCCAGGATGAACTTGATGATGCCATAATCAGGGTGGTGGAGAGCGCCATAGCTGACTTCAACCTAAGAAGGACCCCATAGGGAGCAGGTGGTATATTGGATGACTCCGACATCAGGAAACTTTTGAGGTTCACCCTCAGTGAAAAGAGGGTTATAGAGGAGCTTCAGATACCCCCTGATGCATTCATACCCCTTCTTTTTTCCATAAGGTATGGTGGTGACTGGAGCCTCAGGAAGAACTCCGGGCGTTTCATGGCGGTGAAGGAGAAGGTCACCCGCTTTGATGAGGATGAGATGATCGGCCGGACCCTGGAAATAGTCTACCTCTTTCTGAACCCCAGGGTGATAAGGGAGGAGGGTACCGTTTACCGCCTTGAGAAGTGCGGCTCAAAAAATGAGAGGGAACTTGTGAGGAGACCCTACCGCGTCGTCGTGGATGGTGATTACATCCTCAGGGCGGTGCTTGATCCCCTTGATTTTAAGATTAAACTGAAGAGACTCAGGAAACCCCTTAAATTCACCGGCTCAGGGGCCTATGGTGTTTCACATGAGATGGAGCACCTTGAGGGTATGGAGTCCCGGGGAACTCCATTCTGGGAATTTGAATATGAAATAGAGGATGATTGAACTTTCAGATAGAGATTCCCTGAAGCCACACACCATTATATTCATATATGTAAATATAAGAATATGATTATGGATGGTGATGAATGATGAAGAAAAGAGACAGCGGTTGCTGTGAAGATACAGCTGCAGTTAATGGAGAAAAATATGAATGCAGCTGTAACTGCGGATTTCTGGAGTACCCTGATGAATGCAGGGTGCCGGAGCCTGAAAATCCATCAGAAAATGCAGATGATGAATTCATAGCCCGACTTGAAGAATATGCACGTTCACTTGGCATCAGGAATATTGGCTACACCCGGTTAACACCAGATGTTATCCTTGCAGGTGACCCTCCATACATGAATGCCGTGGTCCTCACTGTGGAGATGGACGACGATGCTGTGCTGACTCCCCCCGGTAGAGAGGCGAGGGAGACGAATGACAGGCTCTACGAGAAACTGGCGGATTTAACCTTCAGGGTGGCCGATTACCTCAGAATTAATGGATATGGTGCTGTGGCCATTCACCCCATGAGCGGCCTCATAGACCTCCCTCTCCTTGGACAGAACGCAGGTATCGGTTTTAAGGGCAGGAACGGTCTTCTTATAAGCCCGGGAAGTGGTCCGGCCCAGAAGATATCTGCGGTCCTCACAGGAATATCAAACCTTCCATATGGTTCCAGTGATCATGAATGGATACCCTCCTACTGCGGGAGATGTGGCAGGTGCATAAGGGCCTGTCCACGGGACGCCCTGGTGGAGGTTGAGACATGCTGCGGATCCACGGTTCTGCTCCTTGATGATAGATGCACCGGCTGCAGTGATGGCTGCACCCAGTGCATAGAGAGCTGTCCATTCTACAGGAAGAACTATGAAAATATAAGGTCAGCCTTTGAGAAAGTGGCGAAACCCGAGAGTAAATCCTGAAGAGCTGGTTTACCTCATCAAGTATCGTCTATTTTGATCCATCAGCAAATAACACCAGAACAGATACCACCATAAAAAACTGATATATTGATCCATCAGCAAATAACACCAGAACAGATACCACCATAAAAAACTGATATACTTGATCCATCAGCAAATAACACCAGAACAGATACCACCATAAAAAACTGATATATTGATCCATCAGCAAATAACACCAGAACAGATACCACCATAAAAAACTGATATATTGATCCATCAGCAAATAACACCAGAACAGATACCACCATAAAAAACTGATATATT
>NZ_JAKLTD010000003.1:161436-175964 GCF_022014235.1 Methanothermobacter sp. K4 | reverse complement strand
TTGATCCATCAGCAAATAACACCAGAACAGATACCACCATAAAAAACTGATATATTTTAATAATAATGGCAGACATAACTGGTACATGGTGTATAAGATGAAGGCTGATGCAGTAAAGATTGCAGATGGTGTCTACTGGGTTGGTGTCATGGACTGGGACATACGGAACTACCATGGCTACACCCTTGGAGGCACAACATACAACGTGTACCTCGTCTTTGGAGACGATAAGGTCGCCCTTATTGACAACACATACCCGGGAACATCCCCCCAGATGTTCGGAAGGATAAGTGACGCCTTTGAAAGGGAGGGGAGGGATGAAAGGATAGACATCATAATCCAGAACCACATAGAGAGGGACCACAGCGGTTCAATCCTGGAGGTCTGGAAGCGCCACAGGCCAGAAATAATCTGCACAGAAAAGGCCTCTGAGGGACTAAGGGAACACTATCCCTTCCCCGATGAAGCCGTATTTAAAACAGTGAAAACAGGGGACTCCATTGACCTCGGGGGAAAGACCCTCACATTCCTTGAGGCCCCCATGCTGCACTGGCCAGACAGCATGTTCACCCTCCTTGCTGAGGATGGGATCCTATTCTCAAATGACGCATTCGGCCAGCACCTCTGCATCAGCAGAAGGTTCGACACCGATTTGCCTGAAGCTGTGCTGATGGACGCGGCCATGAAGTTCTATGCCAATCTTTTAACGCCACTATCACCCCTTGTGCTGAGGAAGTTCAGTGAGGTTAAGGACCTCGGGCTTCTCGATAAGATCCAGATGATTGCACCATCCCACGGGCAGATCTGGACAGAGCCCATGAAGATCATAGAGGCATACACAGCATGGGCAACAGGGGAGTGCAGTGACAAGGCCACGATAATCTATGATACCATGCACTACTCAACCAGGATGCTTGCACATGCACTTGCAGAGGGACTCATGGCTGCGGATGTGGATGTTTCAATGCACTTCCTCCACGAGGATGAAAGGAGTGAAATCGTAAAGAACATCCTTGAAAGTAAGGCTGTATTCATTGGGAGCCCCACAATGTTCAACGGGCCATTCCCGAGCCTTGGGGACATAATGTACTACCTCAAGGGGCTCACATTTGATAGAACAGGGTTCAAGAGACTGGCGGTTGTATTCGGATCAAAGGGATGGGGTGGAGGTGCAGTGAGAACACTCAAAGACGAGATAAGCTCTGCAGGGTTTGAGGTTGCAGAGACCCTTGAGGTCAACTACGTCCCGGATGAGGATGATCTGGAGCGCTGCTACAGCATCGGAAAATCAATCGGCAAAAGGATAAAGGAGATGTAACTGATGAAGTCCGTCAAATTCCAGGGGAGCCACGACCCTGAGAAAAAAATTGTCGTGAGTCTCTTCTGGACAGTTCGAAAGACGATAAGGGAGGAGGGCTGTGCCCCTGTGAGGATCAAAAGGATCAAAACATCAAAGAACACCTATGAACCTGAGGGCAGGAAACTCCTCAAGCTCTCAGATAAGATCATGGATGATATACTCGGTGATATTGAAAGGGGCAAAAAGGTTGAATTTGAGATGACAATGGGTGAGGAGTCGCTGAGGGTCTGGATTGACGCTGAGGGTTTTGCAGTTGAGGCATCCAAGACACCGGAACTTGAGGAGGAGATTGTTGAGAAGATCCAGCATGAGACCTCAAAGCTGACACCTGATTTCTGCCAGACATTCCTTCCAAGGATCTTCCCCAACCAGTAGCAGAAAACTGGAACCACTCATTTCTTCTTTCAGTTCACAGCACCCTGAAATATGGGTCTGTAACTTTCTCATCCTGCACAAATTATTTATAGAACCTTAAACCCATCGATAATTGCATACTTATTTAAGAGGTGATTTAATGGCACAGGGACAGCAGCCCATATTAATATTACCACAGGGCACAAGCCGTTACGTTGGAAAGGAAGCTCAGAGAATCAACATACTTGCAGGTAAGATTCTCGCAGAGACAGTGAGGACAACTCTAGGTCCCAAGGGAATGGACAAGATGCTTGTTGACTCACTTGGAGACATTGTGATCACCAATGATGGGGTTACAATCCTCAGGGAGATGGACATATCCCACCCTGCAGCAAAGATGCTTGTTGAAGTCGCAAAGACCCAGGAAGACGAGGTCGGTGACGGTACAACAACAGCCGTCATCATAGCAGGGGAACTCCTCAAGGAAGCAGAAAAACTCATTGAAATGGGTGTTCACCCAACAATAATAGCTGTGGGTTACAGGCAGGCAGCCCTCAAGGCCCAGGAGATACTCGAAGACATATCCATCAGGGCAAAGGACAGGGACACACTCATGAAGGTTGCAGTGACCGCCATGACAGGTAAGGGTTCAGAAAGGGCCAAGGAAAAACTGGCTGAACTCGTTGTGGATGCGGTCATGCAGGTGGAAGAGGATGGTGAAATCGACAGAGACAACATCAACATACAGAGGATACAGGGAGCATCAATTAACGAGTCAAGAATAGTGAACGGTATAGTGATAGACAAGGCAAGGGCAGACACATCAATGCCCAAGAGGGTCGAAAATGCCAGAATAGCACTCCTCAAGTACCCCATAGAGGTCAAGGACCTTGAAACCGACGCCAAGATAAGGCTGACAGACCCATCACAGATGCAGGCCTTCATCGAACAGGAAGAGCAGATGATCAGGGACATGGTGGACAAGATAAAGAGCTCCGGTGCCAATGTGGTCTTCTGCCAGAAGGGTATCGATGACCTTGCACTCCACTACCTCTCACGTGAGGGTATACTTGCACTCAAGAGGGTCAAGAAATCTGATATTAAACGCATCGAGAAGGCCACAGGTGCCAGGCTTGTTACAAACATTGATGACCTCACAGAGGACGACCTTGGAGAGGCAGGAGTTGTATACGAGAAGAAGATCTTTGATGATGTGCTGACATTCGTGGAGAACTGTAAGGATCCAAAGGCCATCTCCATAATCCTCAGGGGAAGCACAAAGCATGTTGCAGAGGAGATGGAACGTGCACTTGAGGACGCAATAGGTGTTGTGGCCTCAACCATTGAGGACGGCGAGGTTGTTGCAGGGGGAGGAGCACCTGAGGTGGAAATAGCAAGGAAACTCAGGGAATACGCTGACACCATAAGTGGCAGGGAACAGCTTGCAGTCTCAGCCTTTGCAGATGCCCTTGAGATCGTTCCAAAGACCCTTGCAGAGAACGCTGGACTTGACAGCATCGACGTCCTGGTGGACCTCAGGGCTGCCCACGAGGAGTCACCCTACATGGGACTTGACGTTTTCGATGGTGAAGTCGTTGACATGAAGGATGAGGGTGTTCTTGAACCCCAGAGGGTCAAGAAACAGGCCATCCAGTCCGCTGCAGAGGCAGCTGAGATGATCCTCCGCATAGACGACATGATAGCAGCTAAGGGCTTTGATGTTTCATCAAAGGACGAAGAGGATATGGAAGGAATGGGTGGAATGGGTGGAATGGGCGGAATGCCCCCAATGATGTAACACCCAATATTTTTTTTCAATGTCTTTAATAAAAATAATTAAATTACTATTATTTATCATGATTAATAATAGTAAAATATATAAGTCCAGAAAAACTTACTACTATCACCCAAGAAAAAAATGGCGGTATGAAAAATGTCAAAGGATACCTCAGTTCTCCTGGAGGAAACAAGGGTCTTCAAACCACACTACACCATTGTGGAGGAGGCCCACATAAAAAACTGGGAGGCCGAGCTGGAAAAGGGAAAGGACCATGAGAAATACTGGGCCGAAAAGGCAAAAAGATTCGAATGGTTCAGGAAATGGGACACTGTACTCGACGAGAGCAACAAGCCATTCTACAAGTGGTTCGTGAACGGCAAGATCAACATGACCCACAACGCCGTGGACAGATGGCTGGACACAGACAAGAGAAACCAGGTCGCCATTCTCTACGTGAACGAGAGGGGAGAGGAAAGGAAGCTAACCTACTATGAACTGCATAGAGAGGTCAACAGGACAGCCAATGCCCTGAAAAGCCTTGGAATCAAAAAGGGCGACGCCGTTGCAATGTACCTCCCCATGTGCCCGGAACTCGTTATATCAATGCTGGCCTGTGCAAAGATAGGGGCCGTGCACAGCGTCATCTATTCTGGTCTGAGCGTCGGAGCACTTGTGGAACGCCTCAACGATGCAAAGGCCAAGGTCATAATAACAGCAGACGGAACCTACAGAAGGGGCGGGGTGATAGAACTCAAACCAATCGTTGACGAGGCCATCCTCCAGTGCCCCACAATAGAGACAACAGTTGTTGTGAAGCACACAGACATCGACATAGAGATGTCAGATATAAGCGGACGTGAAATGCTATTCGACAAGCTCATAGAGGGTGAAGAGGACCAGTGCGAGGCAGAGGTGATGGATGCGGAGGACCCACTATTCATACTCTACACATCAGGAAGTACCGGGAAACCAAAGGGTGTGCTGCACACAACAGGAGGATACATGGTGGGGGTCGCATCAACCCTTGAGATGACCTTTGACATCCACAACGGAGACCTCTGGTGGTGCACAGCAGACATAGGATGGATAACCGGGCACAGCTACGTCGTATACGGACCCCTCCTTCTTGGAACAACAACACTTCTCTATGAGGGGGCACCAGACTACCCTGACCCCGGGGTCTGGTGGAGTATAGTCGAAAAATACGGTGTCACGAAGTTCTACACAGCCCCCACAGCAATAAGGCACCTCGTGAGGTTCGGTGAAAAACACCCGAAACGCTACAACCTGGAGTCCCTCAAGATCCTTGGAACCGTTGGTGAACCAATAAACCCCGAGGCATGGATGTG
Organism: Methanothermobacter sp. K4; assembly: GCF_022014235.1. Classification (NCBI taxonomy): domain Archaea; kingdom Methanobacteriati; phylum Methanobacteriota; class Methanobacteria; order Methanobacteriales; family Methanobacteriaceae; genus Methanothermobacter; species Methanothermobacter sp. K4. The sequence continues at coordinate 171,121 of NZ_JAKLTD010000003.1, read as the reverse complement.
GTACTACAGACACATTGGAAGGGAAAAATGCCCGATAATCGATACCTGGTGGCAGACAGAAACAGGGATGCACCTAATAGCGCCACTGCCTGTAACACCCCTTAAACCTGGATCCGTCACCAAACCCCTTCCAGGGATCGAAGCGGACGTGGTTGACGAGAAAGGCAACCCTGTGCCGCTAGGTAAGGGCGGCTTCCTCGTAATAAAGAAACCATGGCCTGCAATGTTCAGGACACTATTCAACGACGAGGAGAGGTACCTCAACGTATACTGGAAACAGATCCCCGGTGGAGTCTACACTGCAGGTGACATGGCAAGGAAGGACGAAGACGGCTACTTCTGGATACAGGGTAGATCAGATGACGTCCTCAACATAGCCGGGCACAGGATAGGTACAGCAGAGGTTGAATCAGTCTTCGTGGCCCACCCTGCAGTTGCCGAGGCAGCTGTCATAGGTAAGGCTGACCCCATCAAGGGGGAGGTCATAAAGGCATTCCTCATACTCAAGAAGGGCCATAATTTAAACACAGCACTCATAGAGGAACTCAAAAGGCACCTGCGCCACGAACTGGGACCCGTTGCTGTCATCGGAGAAATGGTACAGGTTGATAAGCTCCCGAAAACAAGGTCAGGAAAAATAATGAGGAGGATACTGAGGGCCCGGGAAGAAGGAAAGGACCTCGGTGATACCTCAACCCTTGAAGAATAGAAGGAGGTAAAAAATGACGGAAAAAGAAGTGGTTATAGCAGACAGAACTGCCAACCCGGCTCCGCTTGGACTTCTGGGCTTTGGTATAACCACCGTGCTTCTGAACCTGCACAACGCAGGGCTTTTCCCCATAAACAGTATGATACTTGCAATGGGCTTCGCCTACGGGGGTATAGCCCAGATACTGGCAAGTGCAATGGAATACAGAAAGGGCAACACATTTGGTACAGTTGCATTCGGCTCATATGGACTCTTCTGGTGGTCACTGGTACTTCTGCTTGTGATACCCAAGCTTAAGTTCATTGAAACAGCTGGCAGTGCAGCAGCAGCGGCAGACCCCGTTGCGATGGCAGCATACCTCTTCATGTGGGGCCTGTTTACACTGGTGATGTTCATTGCAACACTCAAACTCAAAAGGGGAATACAGGTGATATTCATAAGCCTTGCAGTGCTATTCTTCCTGCTCACAGCCGGTGAAATCACGGGTTCCGCCATTATAACAACCATTGCAGGTTATGAGGGAATATTCACAGGGGCCGCTGCAATGTATGTTGGCCTTGCAGAGGTCATAAACGAAACCCATGGAAGGGATGTTCTGCCCATATGATAAGGGAGGAGCAATCCCCCATTTTTTCTATTCAGAATGTGCTGACACCAAAAAAACCTCTAATTTTTACCCCCACCTTATGATAAACCGCAAAAAACTTCTTACCGCAACCATTCAGAAAACCTTATATTGAATTAGGTTTAACTAAATTAACAGTGACCCTTTAGGTGAACCTAATGAAACATCTCAGCGAAAATATAGAGGAGTACCTTGAAACCATCTACAGGCTATCCGAATCCAGTAAAAACGCCAGTACAACTAAAATATCAAAGGAAATGGGAATAGCCCCTGCCAGTGTAACCCAGATGCTTAAAAAACTTGATTCTGAGGGATATGTTAAATACTCCCCCTACCGTGGGGCTATACTAACAGAAAAGGGTTACAGAGTAGCCAGGAGAATAACAAGGAAGCACCGTCTGCTTGAGCGGTTCCTCCACGATATTCTCGGAATCAGGATGGAGAGGATACACAGACAGGCCTGTGAGATGGAACATTCACTCTCAGATGATGCAGAAAGGGCCCTCTGCCAGCTCCTCAACATGCCGGGTGAGTGCCCAGACGCAAACCCGATCCCCGCATGCGACTTCAAATTCCAGACATGCGGGGAATGCATTGAAATGAAGGATAGAGATGTTGAGGAGATAGGATGCCGTGAGGGTAACCTGAAATCACTGACAGAGATGGATGAGAAACAGACTGGAAGGGTTTCCTTCATAAGGGGGGATTACAGGGTTTTAAGGAGGCTCATGGATATGGGAATAACCCTTGGAGTCCCCATAAGGATCATCAAAAGGGCACCTCTCAGCGGACCCATAGAGGTGGAGGTCCGTGGGTCAAGGGTGGCCCTTGGAAGGGATATAGCGGACAACGTATTCATAGATACAGAAGGCTGAATTTCTTTTAAAACAGGAACGAATTTCAACCGGGACGTGTGTACCCATGGGGAAATCTGAGATAACCGTTGCACTTGCAGGAAACGCCAATGTCGGTAAAAGCGTGATCTTCAACCAGCTGACAGGGTCAAACCAGATAGTCGGGAACTGGCCAGGGAAAACCGTTGAAAGGGCAGAGGGCTACCTTAAATTTCAGGGCCGGGACATCCACATAATTGACCTTCCAGGCATATACTCATTTTCAACCTACTCCATGGAGGAGATAGTCTCCAGGGAGTTCATAGTCAACGAGAAACCGGATGTCGTCATAAATGTGCTTGATGCGTCTGTCCTTGAGAGGAACCTCTTCTTCACACTTCAGCTCATGGAGATGGAGGTCCCCATGGTTATCTGCATCAACCAGGTGGACATGGCCAGACAGAAGGGAATAGTGATAGATGAGGAGAAACTTGAGGGTGCCCTGGGCGTGCCTGTAGTATCAACGGTGGCGGTTAAGGGTCAGGGACTCCAGAGGCTCCTCAGGAAAGCCCTTGAAGTGGCAGATAAGGGGATAAAACCAGAGGTCATAGAATACGGTGAGGAGGTTGAAAGCCGCATAAGAAAACTTATGGAAGCACTCCCCGAAATTCCAGAGGACTATTCAAAGAGATGGGTTGCCATAAAGCTCCTTGAAAACGACCCTGAAATAACTGCCATGATGCCATCCGGCGTGAAAAAACTTGCAGCTGAACTTGCAGCCCAGATTGAAAGGATACATAATGAGCCATCATTCTCTGTTATGGCCTCTGAGAGATATGCCCTCTCAAATATGATAGCAGCAGGTGCGCAGAGACAATCAGAGATAAAAACATCACTCTCAGAGCGCCTTGACAGCTTCCTCACACACCCCGTCTACGGTTACATCTCATCGGTCCTTGTTGTTGGAGGTCTCCTCCTCTGGACCTTCGTTGTGGGTGAATTCCTATCAGATACACTGACAGGTATCTTTGGATTCTTTCAGCCAGTTGACCCCCAGTTCTCAGGTTCAATTGAATCCATAATATGGAACGGTGCCTTCGGGGGGATAGTGGCGGGTTTAACCCTCGTGATACCATTCGTCATACCATTCTACCTCATGCTATCCTACATTGAAAACTCGGGGCTCCTCACCAGGGTCGCATTCATGATGGACGCTTTCATGAGAAAGATAGGACTCCATGGCAAAGCCCTCATACCCCTTATACTCGGATACGGTTGCAGTGTACCGGCAATCGACAGTACACGGATACTTGAAACCCCCAGGGAGAGGCTCCTTGCAGCCTTTGCAATATCCTTCGCACCCTGCGCCGCAAGAACAATCCTGATACTTGGACTTGTGGCCCTCTTCGTCAGCGTATGGTGGGCCATAGGGTTATACGCCCTTGACCTCCTCATAATATTCATAATGGGTAAACTTGCATTGAAGGCACTTCCCGGGGAGACGACTGGCCTTATAATGGAGATGCACTCCCTCAAGATGCCATCCTTCAGGGTCATAGCAAGGCAGACCTGGACAAGGACAAAGTCACTCATATACCTTGTATTCCCAATATACATAATCGGGAGCGCCCTTATACAGCTCCTCTATGCCATCGGGTTTCTAAATCCGGTGAGCAATATCATGGCGCCACTTACAGCTGGCTGGTTACAACTGCCAGTATTTGCGGGAATACTCCTGATCCTTGGGGCTGTAAGGAAGGAATTCATACTCCTGGGGCTTGTCTCACTGGTTGGAACAGATATTGGGGCAGCCCTTACAGCACCCCAGATCCTTGTCCTCACCCTCGTGGGTATGCTCTACTTCCCCTGCCTTTCAACAATAGCGGTACTTGCACGGGAATTCGGGTGGAAATCCACATCCATAATAACCATTGCAAACCTTGGAACCGCCCTATTCCTGGGGGGAATCTTTGCAAGGATACTGCCATTCATCATGTGATGATCAATACTTAAGGTGGTCGAGACAGAAATAATCCTGTGGTACCATGGCAGAAATCAAGATAATATCCTGGAACGTTAACGGTCTGAGGGCCGTATACCGTAAGGGCTTCCTTGAATGGTTCATGGATGAGAAACCGGATATCCTATGTCTTCAGGAGACCAAGGCGAGTCCCGAACAGCTTCCCAGAAGGTTAAGGCATGTTGAGGGTTACAGGAGTTTCTTCACACCTGCAGAAAGGAAGGGATACAGTGGAGTTGCCATGTACACAGTGATACCCCCAAAATCCCTCAGGGAGGGCTTTGGTGTGGAGAGATTCGACAGTGAGGGCCGCATACAGGTTGCAGATTTTGATGACTTTCTACTCTACAACATATACTTCCCCAACGGGAAGATGTCCGATGAAAGGTTGAAGTACAAGCTTGAATTCTATGACGCATTCCTCGAAGACGTAAACAGGGAACGTGAAGCTGGCAGAAACACGGTAATATGCGGCGACTTCAACACAGCCCACAGGGAGATAGACCTCGCAAGGCCAAAGGAGAACAGCAACGTATCAGGGTTTCTACCGGTTGAAAGGGCCTGGATAGACAAATTCATTGAAAACGGGTACGTTGATACATTCAGGATGTTCAACAACGAGCCCGGCCAGTACACATGGTGGAGCTACAGGACCAGGGCCCGTGAGAGAAACGTTGGATGGAGGCTCGACTACTTCTTTGTGAATGAGGAGTTTGCAGAGAACGTTAAAAGGTCATGGATACTCTCAGAGGTGATGGGCTCAGACCACTGCCCCATAGGACTTGAGATAGAGGTTTAATGAGCCTTAGGTTTTGCCCTCCTGTTTCCAGGCATAAACAGCGGATATAACCCCATCAAGGTACCTCAGGGAGTCAGTGTGGCTGCTCAGACCATGGGCGAATTTACTGATAATGTTATCATCCTTTATTTCAATGTACAGGAGAATATCCTCAAGGATTTCATCCTCAGAGTAACTCTCCGGTGGCTCCATCCCCCATATATTCACAAGGGCCCATTCCCTGCTGTGGTCCCTCAGGTTTTCAAGGTCAAGTTCCTCCCTTCTGAAGACCCTCTCCTGGACATACCTCAGGATGTCCCTGTTCTTCAGTGCCCATATCCTGAAATCAGAATACTTGTCCCTCAAATCAGGTAGGAGGTCCTTCTTATGATTTCTGATTCTTATGAACTCCTCCTCCTCAGGGCTGGAATAAAGACCCCCTGTTGATTTAAGATTCCGGTTATTGGAGTTCTGAATCATCTCCCTTCCAGCCTCAAGGTGGAGTATCTCATCGTCACTGAGCCTCCTCTTCTCCATCCGTTCCTTCTGGGATTCAACCTCCCTCTTCCATTCCTCATACTTCATGGCCTCAAGTTCACGGATCTTAATCCTGAATAGTTCCCCTACAACTTCAAGGGCCATGAAGACCTGCCATGGTCTTCCCCTTCTGAGGAGGTTGAGGTACTGGGATATCTCAACTGCAGTGGATGGGAGTGGCCTGATGCGTGCTGCAAGTCCCCCCACCTCCCTGGGAAACAGGGCGGGTAGGAGCTCAAGGAATGTCCAGACACCAATGGATACAAGTGCAGCGACCAGCACATCAACCAGGAGTGGGTCCATAAATATCATCCGCTGTATTCAAGTATGGTCTTCTTGATTTCACGTTTTGTTTCAGCGACCACCTCAACCCTTCCAACAGGAACCCCCTCACCCTGCAGATGGGCCAGGAGCTGTGATGGGCTTATTGAGTCCTCAAAGTCCGCAAGAACACCCCCATCCTCCAGTGCAACCGTGAGGGCACCGTAGAGTTTAAGCACCCTCTCGGCACCCTCAGGTTCAGGGGTCACAACACGGAACGTTCTTACACTGTGATGCACCTGACTGATATCGATGTCCATCCTCTGGAGTGCTATTAGGACATGCTTATCAAGGGCCCTTTCAATGACCTCAATGTCAATCCTCTCCTTCTCCATGTTTATCCTCACTGCCTGGGCAATCTGTGCAAGGTCACGGGCATGTGCATAGCTTGGCTGCAGACCCTCGCCGCCATCAGCGACTGGAGTGTACACCATCTTAATCCTTTCCAGGACCTCTTCATCGTAATCCTCGCCTGTGGCATCAAGGTTGCGTTTGAATACCTCTGCAACGTTTTCAACAGGGGGGTTTCTGAGGAATATGTGGAGAGGTGCCCTCCTGAGGTGTGCCTCGTCCATTATGCTCACATCAAGGTTGGTTGAGAATGCAGGTATGAAGTGTGTGTGGAATATAACAGGAACCCCCCTTATGTATATGACGTCCTTCTTATTCTCAAGGGGCACTATGAGGCGGTTGAGGATCACCTCATGGTCATCCCTCTGCCTTCCAAGGTCATCGATGAGGAGCACGCCACCATTGGCCTTTATAAGTGGTGAGGTCTCGTATACACCCTTATTCATATTGTAGGTTGTCTCAAGTTCATTGAGGCTCAGTTCAGAACCTGTGAAAACGAATGGGGCATGTATCTTTATCCAGCGGGGATCATCAGGTTCTTCGGGACAGGGCTTGTGGAAGTCGGGGTCATATATCTGTATAACCCTTCCGCTGAACTCTATAAAGCGGGGAATCACCACGGGCGGTAGAAGGTCCGATGCCTTGCCTATGATGAAGGTTTTGCCTGTTCCCGGAGCACCATAGACAAAAAGTCCCTTACCGATGGTGCATGACTCAACAAGACATTCCTTTGCATATGATAGGCCAACAACATCCCTGAAGGCCCTTTCAATAACCTCTGGGGGTATCTTTATTGGGAAACGGTTCCTGAGCTGCTTATCCATCAGCTCAAAGTATTTCTCATAGGGTACAGGGGCCATTCCTATATATGGGTTTTCCTCCATTACAAGGCGGGCCTTTTCAACCCCCCTCTTTGTCAGTGTATACTCAACACTGGAGAAGAGGAAGCTTCCACCCACCTGGGCGCAGAAACCGTCCTTCTCCATCTGGCCAAGGACATCCTCAAGTATATCCAGGTGTATACCTGTAATATCAGTTATTCTCTGGGTTTTAACTGTCCCGTATGTTAAAAGAATCTTCAGGACAATGTCTCTCACAAAGAAGTAGGATAAACCCAGTTCCTCAAGTGTCTTTGGCTGTTTCAGCTCCTCAAAGAGTTCAACCATGTTTTCATCGTGGTAGTAGTCATCACAGTTCATCACTCATCCCCCTATCAATGAAATCATGTTCATCCCCCCGGAAAAGGTGGAGACCCTGAAAAACTAGAGAATCTCCTTAAGTTCGCTGATGTCATCGATGACTGTAACATCAAGGCCTCTCTTTTCAATGAGATCCCTCTCTTCATCTGTAAGCTCTGAGTTGACGAGTATGGCTGACATTCCCGCATTTGTTGCCCCCAGTATGTCCTCATTGAACTTGTTGCCAACCATGATTGACCTTTCAGGTTTGCAGCCCATCCTTCTCAGAGCCTCCTCAAAGATCCTGATGTTTGGTTTCTCAAAGCCAACCTCGTCTGATGTGACGACCTCATCGAAGAAGTGGTGTATCCCGAGCCTTATCAGTTTCTCCCACTGCTTTATTGTTATACCATTGGATATGACCCCAAGCCTGTATCCCCTGCTCTTCAGGTGTATGAGCGTTGATGTTGTATTGGGGAATGGCCGGAGCAGCGCGAACTTAACGTTGTGATATGTTATCATTCCAAGGGCAATGAGAAGGGGTTTTTCCTCACCAAAAACCGTCTTTGTGAGCACATTGAAATGTTTATCATAGTTGGATCCCTTCTCAGCTATTATCTCCCTCAGAAGTTTGTATGCCTCCTCCTGTGTCAGGGGTAAACCCGCATCTATCATCACATTCAGGGCAGCCTTTCTTGCAAGTTTGGCAAATCCTGATGTGTCATAGAGCGTGTCATCAATGTCAAAGAAAACCGCCTTCAGCATCTTCCCACCTTACTCTCTGTAATGAAACTCTATATTTAATCAATTATAACAGTGTTGGTTTCTCTGCTGATATTAATATTATGATATAAAATAATAATCATTTGGATATGACTATCCAGGCCGTGGGTCCAGACATATGTGCAACAAAATTATATGAAAAAAATAAGGTTCCCTTTGTTCTAGAAAAAGGCATCGAGGCTGCTCTGCCTTTCACCACATGAGAGTGAATTTATATCCTCTGTGGAGTAGCCGAGAGATGACATTATTCTTGATACCGCAGCCATAACCTGGTTTTCAATGTAATAGTCCGGATCGTACTCCAGGCCCTCAGCATCCTCAATTGGGAAGGCCCTCTGACTTATGGGGCCCCTTCCCTTAACTATGATGTACCTGACTATGGATCCCCGCTCAATGCGCCTCCCCTTTTCAAGGGATCGTTTTGCGGCGATGACATGTGGGCCTATCTGTTTGTACTCAGAGAGGTCCCTTGTTATCTGGGTGTGGATCGCCAGGTCATCCAGTTCCACCTCGCCGCCCCTTATGCGCCGTACAACATCCCTTATTATCTTTCTAGCCTTCTCAGGGGATCCATCTCTTAGAATGGCCATTAAAACTTTTTGCTGGGTTTTTTTAGCTATCGGTGCCCAGTCACGCCTCACAAGTTCAAGGCCCTTCGCAACGATGGTGTCATCCTCTATAAGGGCGTATCTCTTTTTTGTTACAAAGAAGCCCCTCCTGTAAAAGCCCTCAAATTCCAGCTCCATGCCCTCAGGCAGGTTGCTGTTTATGTGTTTGAGGAACCTTTCCACCTGGGATAGTATCTCGGCCTCGAGGTTATCTGACATATGACACCCCATGTGTCCATTTGAGGGGCTTTGATGGGAAATCTATTCCTTTATAAGTACGCCGTTTATTACGCCGTCCTGACCTGGCCTGGATGTGACCCTCACGTTTCCAAGGCTGGTTTCAACAACAGCACCCTTTGTTATGATGTTCCTCCTCACAAAGTGGGGGTTTGCTGTGTTCTCAACAACATTCCTTATCTCTGCAACCTCAACCTTACCTGTTTCAGGATCAACAACGTTTATCTTGGTATCTGCAGCGAGACGGACCTTGTTGTTACCCCCACGTGTCCTTATAATCCTGACACGCCTGTCACCGATCTTTGTCTCGGCAGGTTCCCTTCCAAGTTCGTATTTTCTCTTTCCGCGGTTCATCTTGGCTCTTCCACCGCTTGGTTTCTTCATTGATTTACCTTGCCAGATTGCCATTATTTCACCTCAATTTAAGTCTCTATCAGAATCAGTAATGCTGAGTTTAAGAAACTCAGTGACTCGGTATAGATAAATTTATCTATAGTATAGGATCCCCCATTTAAAAAGATTGTGCTTCATGAGTATGCTATGGACCAGTGAATCCATTTATCTGAACTTCTTTAAATAAATATCCTCAGAAGAAAAACACTGCCCTGAAAATTGTTAACTAATGAAAGGCCTAAAATTTCCCCCACTGAAAACCTCTGCCTTGACCTAATAAACAATCACACCAATGAAAAGTTCAAAATTGTC